>CAYORZ010000188.1:0-4467 GCA_964406485.1 uncultured Gemmatimonadaceae bacterium
CGGTTGCGGGGCGGGCAAGGGGCAGGTGCCGACCGCCTCGTCGGGCGGCGGAGGGGGGGCGTGAAACTCCGCCGACGGGGGCTGGTCCCCCTCGTGGAGGGCTGGAAGCCGTTCAGACATGCGATGTCACTCGGGGTGATGTGCGAATGATCTGTCGAAATCTATGGGGACAAGCGTCGGAAACAAACGATTTCCTTCGGCAGGGGCCGCTCCCCACCCCCTTGCCTGTTGCGCGCGGGCCACAGAAAGGTTGGATCCGCGGCGGATCGGCCGACCCTCTTCCCGTGGAGGGAACTCCTCTCGATTCCACCACTGCGGAGTACCATGGCGCGCCCCTACACCGTCCTGGTCGTCGACGACGACGACACCCTTCTCGAGACCGTCGCCCACTACCTGGAGAGCTTCGGGTTCCAGGTGACCCGGGAGTCCCGCGGCGAGAAGGCGATCGAACGGCTCCGCCACCGGAGGTTCGACATCCTGGTGGTCGATCTGTACCTCCCCGGATCGTCGGGGATGACCGTGCTGACCGAGGCGGTCGAGCGCCACCCCACGAGCAAGGTGGTGCTGATGACCGGCAACCCCACGGTCGAGTCGTCGCATCGGGCCCTCCGGGCCGGCGCCTTCGACTTCCTCCCCAAGCCGTTCAGCGCCACCCACCTCGAGATCCTGGTCGACCGCGCGGTCCAGGCCATCGAGGAGGAACGGAAGGGGCCGCCGGAGAATGGCGTGGACCCGGCCGCCGACGCGGTGACGGCCTCGGTCGGGGATCACGGCCTCCTCGCCGAATCGAAGGCGATGAAGAACATCGTCGACCTCGCCCGCCGGGTCGCCCGCACCGACGCCTCCGTCTTCATCACCGGCGAGAGCGGGACGGGGAAGGAGCTGGTCGCCCAGTTCATCCACGCGGCCAGCCCGCGGCGGGATCGCCCCTGGGTGGCCGTGAACTGTGCAGCGCTCCCGGACTCCCTCATGGAGTCCGAGATGTTCGGGCACGTCGAAGGCGCCTTCACCGGGGCCCAGCGGTCGAAGGAGGGACTCCTCGAGGCCGCGAGCGGGGGGAGCCTCTTTCTCGACGAGCTCGCCGAGATGCCGATGTCGATCCAGGCGAAGCTCCTCCGCGTGCGCCAGGACGGGGTGCTGCGACGGGTGGGGAGCACCCGCACCGACGCCGTGGTCGAGGTCCGCTTCATCGCGGCCACCAATCGTGACCCCCAGCAGGCCATCGAGGAATCGCTCCTCCGCAAGGATCTCTACTACCGCCTCCGCGTCGTCCCCATCCACATCCCGCCCCTCCGCGAACGCCCCGAAGACCTCCGCTTTCTCGCCGACCACTTCCTGCGCCACTTCTGGCAGCGCCACCGCCCTTCCGAGCCGAGTCCGACCCTCTCCGAGGGGGCGTTCGCGCTCCTCCGCGCGCACCCCTGGCCCGGCAACATCCGCGAACTCCGCAACGCCATCGAGCACGCGGTGGTCGTGGCAGAGCCCGGGGAGCCGATCACCCCCGCCACCCTCGATCTCGGGGGAGAATCGGCGATGCCCGCAGCGGCCGCCGGTCTCGCGGGACTCGACCGCAGCCTCTTCACCCTCGACTACCACTCCGCCCGCGAGGAGATGCTCGCCGCCTTCGAGCGGGACTACCTCGCCCACATCCTCCGCGAGGCCGACGGCAACATGAGCAGCGCCGCGCGGCTGGCCGGCGTCGACCGCACGACGCTGTACCGCATCATGGAGAAGCGGAAGCTGGAGCGCCGGGACCTGCTCGACGACTGACGCTCGGGCATGGAGTGTGCACGAGGGGCCCGCCGGCCAGCGGGCCCGGCCTCCGTTTGCCCCCCTCTCGAGGGTTACCGCAGAGGCCACCGCCGAAATCGGCGGCAGGGCGCCCGACGGACCAATCCCACAAGATGTTTATTGGCAACGACTTGCTGATACCCTCCGTCGGGGGCGTGCGAACGGGTTGAAGATATCTTCACAATTCCGCGCTTGTCGATTAGTGTGTACCAGTGCCCGCCCCACCGCGGAGTAGAAGATCGATGAACCAGGCCGCCGAAAAACTGAGACCCGTCCGCAGTTCTCCTCGTGCGAGGACCCCGATCCCCCATCTGCGCGTCGAGAACGGAGGACTGCGGTCGTGGGGAGGCGAGGCGGCGCGGACGACTCCCGCTTCGGTCCCCGGACGGAATGCGCGGGCCGTGCGCGCCCTGAACGTGGCCGTGGCGGCGGTCGGACTGATCGTCGTGGCCCCGCTCCTTCTCGTCATCGCCGTCCTGGTGAAGCTCACCTCGCGGGGTCCCGTCTTCTACACGCAGGAGCGGGTAGGGCTCGATCGCCGGCGCGGAACCCCCACCCTCGCCCAGCTCTCGCGGCGGATGGAAGACCACGGAGGGCGCCTCTTCCGGATCTACAAGTTCCGGACGATGCGGGTCGCGACCTCGGCCGACCCCCAGGTGTGGGCGTCGGAAAACGATCCGCGGATCACGCGGGTGGGGGCGGTGCTGCGCAAGTACCGCCTCGACGAGCTGCCCCAGCTATGGAACGTCCTCAAGGGCGACATGAACATCGTCGGCCCGCGTCCCGAGCAGCCGGAGATCTTCAAGAGCCTGCGGGAGGAGGTGCGCGCCTACCGACATCGGCAGTGCGTGCTTCCGGGAATCACGGGTCTGGCCCAGGTCAGCCACCACTACGACCGCTGCGTCGACGACGTGCGGACGAAGGTGCGCTACGACCTCGAGTACATCACCCACCGCTCCCTCGCCGAGGACCTGCGGATCATGCTCCGCACCCTCCCGGTGATGCTGGGGCGCAAGGGCGCGCTGTAGGGGTCGGCGCTCACGCCATCTTGCGGCGGGTCGGTTCCCAGACCGCCTGCCCCGCCCCCCGCCAGGCGCGGTACCACGCCCGCAGGATCGCGAGGTTGCTCAGGACGGCGAAGGCACCGAGCGAGAGAAGGGGCGGAAGGGGGCGTTCATCGGGCCGCCCCCACCCGACGCGGGCGAGGATCAGTGCTCCGGCCAGCGCCACCACCAGGGCGATGACGCCCGCCGTCGAGCCGAAGGCGAGGGCCAGGAGCAGCGCCCCCACCCAGAGCGCGACCGCCGCCACCGGCACGAGCCACCGGCAGACCTTGTGGCTGAAGAGCATCCAGGCGAAGACCCCATGGCGGAAGGGGTTGAGCAGGTGCCGCTTCCACCCGAGCGTCTCCATTCCCCGGGTGATGGTGCGCACCTTGCGCCGGAATTCGCGACGGAGGGAGTGGGTGCGGGGCACCCGGCAGATCGCATCGTCGACGGTGACCGCGCGGTAGCCGTGATCGCGCGCCGTGAGCGCCGAGGCGAAGTCGCGCGAAAGGTGCCCGGGGACGGGGTGTCGGTGGAGCTCCGACCGGATCGCGTAGAGCGACCCCGAGGCGCCGACGATGCCGCCCCCCGCGCGGGTCTCGAGGTCGCGGAGCCACATCTCGTAGTTCACGTAGCGGGTCTCGCCGGCGTTCGCCTCGTCGTGCCGGTTCTCGATGCTCACGTCGCGCCCCGATGCGACCCCCACCGACGGGTCGGAAAAGTGGCGGACCAGGGCCCGCACCGCCCCGGGCTCCAGCCGGATCGAGGCGTCGGTGTTGACGACGATCTCTCCCCGCAGGGTCGGGGCGACCTCGTTTTCGGCGACGGTCTTTCCCCCCCGCGCCTCGACCCGCTTCAGCGCGATTCCCCGGTCGGCGTACTCGCGGACGATGTCGTCGGTCCCGTCGTCGGAGGCGTCGGAGACGATCACCCTCTCGATGCGGTCTTCCGGGTAGTCCAGCGCCAGGAGGCCCTCGATGGTCTCGCGGATCTGCGCCGCCTCGTTGTAGGCAGGGACGACGACCGTGACGTGCGGCCACTCGCGGGGATCGGGAGGCGGCGGGCGACGGCGCCCCCGCGCCGCCTTCCACCGGAGGAGGAGGGGGTAGCCGACGAGGGGGTAGAGGGGGAGAAGCACGCCGAAGGCGACCAGGAGGGTGCCGAGGGTCACGAGGAGTGCGGTCATGACGGGGGCGGCTTCTCGGGGCGGGGGGTGGGCCGGGGGGTGGTGCACCACGCCCGGAGCCGGTGCCGGTCGCGCGACGACATGCGAGACTGGGTCGGGAGGGTGACCAGCTCTCGCGCCAGCTGCGCGCTGCCCGGAAGAGGATCGACCGAACGGAGGAGCGGCTTGAGGGGCTTCACGGTGTCGAGGGTGCGAGGATACCCCGGAAGAATCCCGAGGGCAACACCCCTTTCCCGGTCGGCCGCACCCCCGGCGAGGACGGGGAAGCGGAGGTACCCCGGATCTGCCGCCGGAGCGACCTCGACGGGCGTCACCACTCCCGCTCCGCCTTCGCTCGCCGCCCGGAGTTCGCGGGCGACGCCCTTCCGGTGGTCGGCCTCCCGGTCGGCAGCGGCTTCGGTGGCGAGGAGCACGGTGGCCGATGCGGGGTGCAGGCGGTGGGGG
>CAYORZ010000189.1:0-1351 GCA_964406485.1 uncultured Gemmatimonadaceae bacterium
TCAGGAGGCGAGCGCCGAAGGGGGACTCCAGGGGAGGGAAGCCGATCTCGGCCCCGACCACGCGACCCGCCCGCGACCGCCCCGGCTCGAGGAGGACTCCGAGCTTGGGCCACCCGAAGCAGAGGGTCGCCCGGGCGGTGACCGCCGGGCCCGGCGTGCGCCCGGTGTCGGCCACCACCCCCGAGGGAACGTCGAGCGCGAGGATCGGCGCCCGCGCCCCGGAGAGTCGCTCGATCACCCCCGCCTGGAGGGGGCGGGGGGCGCCCCGCAGTCCTGTTCCCAGGAGCCCGTCGACGACGAGGGTCGCTTCGGGCGGCACGAGCGAGGCTGCATCGGGAGCGGCCGCCTCGACCCGCCGCACGGGGAGGGGCCAGCCGTGGAGGAGCGGGTCGGGATCGGGTCGGTGGCCCACGACGACGAGGTGCACCTCGCGGCCCCGGGCCATGAGGGTGCGGGCGGCCACCACGGCGTCGCCGCCGTTGTTGCCTCCCCCCGCGACGGCCACCACGAGCCCGCGGGGCGCCAGCACCTCGGCCAGGTCGGCGGCAGCCCGCCCCGCGCTCTCGAGCAGCGCTGCCTCGGGGACCCCGCCTGCGATGGCGGCCCGATCGGCGCGGGCGGCCTCGTCACCGGTCGCGACCGGGAGGTCGCCCCGCGACCAGGGGCGGAGGGCCGGCATCAGCGGGCTCGTGCGCGGTCGGTGAATCCCCGTGGCGGAGGCACCCGGAGGGGGTCCACGGGGAGGCTACTTGTAGCTCTGCCCGATCGCGCGACCGAGGGTGATCTCGCCGTTGTCGATCCGGATGTTGAAGCCGCACTCCGGGTTCGAGCAGACCCAGGCCTTGTAGCGGATCGGGGCGCCGTCGCGACCGTAGTCGGAGAGGGGCAGAAGCAGCCCTGTCTCACACTTCTGGCAACGAGGAAATCCCTGATCATCCATGGTCTGCCCCTCCCCTCGTCGGGTAATGGTTCTCCAGCGGTGACTTGACGGTCCGGGCCGCTCCCGGTCCGACACTCAGAGCGAGACCCCCCACGGGTAGCCCCGGTCGAAGGCGTCTTCGAAGTCGAAGACATCGTCGAAATCCTCGATGCGATCGTCGTCCTGCTTGACCAGCACGCCGCACTCCACGAGTGCGAAGACGATGCGTCCGATGTCGTGGGTGGCGTGGATTCCCCAGTGCTCCAGGACGGTGCGAGCGAGGGGTCCGAAGCGCTCGATGGCGAGCGCGCGCACCCCTTCGGCCAGTTCGTGCCCGCTGATGTGGCGGGGCGGCTGGAGCCCGTCGACGACCGACTGGAGGGCGGAGAGCACGAAGAAGTACGCCTTCGCGTGAAAGCGAGGGTCCTTCGC
>CAYORZ010000189.1:1361-4460 GCA_964406485.1 uncultured Gemmatimonadaceae bacterium
GGTCCAGGAGGGCGGCGGCGAACGGGAGGGCCGTCATGGGCCCAAAGTTCCGTCCGGCGACCGCCCACGCACGCCCCGGGGGCGCTCCCGGGGCCGGCGGAGGGCGGAGGGCGGTCGGAGGCTCACCCCGCCCGGTGCAGCGGGAAGCGTCGCGACAGCTCGGTCACTTCGTCGCGGGTGCGCCGGATCAGCCGCTCGTCGTCGGGCGACGCCAGCACCCGGGCGATCCACTCCCCGATGCGGTGCATGTCGGCTTCGTCCATCCCCCGGGTCGTGAGGGCCGACGTGCCGATACGCAGTCCCGAAGTGACGAAGGGCGAGCGCGTCTCGCCGGGGACGGTGTTCTTGTTGACCGTGATCCCGGCTGCTTCGAGGGCCTCCTCGGCCGCCTTTCCGGTCAGCTCCGGATGACTCGGCCGGAGGTCGACCAGAAGGAGGTGGTTGTCGGTTCCCCCGCTCACCAGCCGGAAGTCGCGGGCGAGGAGGGCGTCGCCGAGGGCCTGCGCGTTGGCGATGACCTGGCGGGCGTACGCCGGAAAACCGGGGGCAAGCGCCTCGCCGAGGGCGACGGCCTTGGCGGCGATCACGTGCATGAGCGGCCCCCCCTGGGTGCCCGGGAAGACCGCCTTGTCGAGGGCCTTCGCGTGCCGCTCGGGAGCGAGCAGGAGTCCCCCGCGCGGCCCCCGCAGCGTCTTGTGCGTCGTGGTGGTCACGACGTCGGCGTGGGGAACGGGCGACGGGTGGGCTCCTGCGGCGACCAGGCCGGCGATGTGCGCCATGTCGACCAGGAGCACCGCGTCGACCTCACGGGCGATCGCGCCGAATCGCTCGAAGTCGATCGTCCGGGGGTAGGCGCTGGCCCCCGCGATGATCATCTTCGGTCGGACCTCGAGTGCCTGATCCCGCACCGCGTCATAATCGATGCGGTTCGTCTCGGGATCCAGGCCGTACGACGAGACCTCGAACCACCGGCCCGAGATGTTGACCGGGGAGCCGTGCGTCAGGTGTCCGCCGTGGCTCAGGTCCATCCCGAGAATCCGGTCGCCCGGCTCGAGGAAGGCGAGGAAGGCAGCCATGTTGGCCTGCGCCCCCGAGTGCGGCTGGACGTTGGCGTGGTCGGCCTCGAAAAGCGTGCAGGCGCGCTGGCGGGCGAGTTCCTCGACCACGTCGACATGCTCGCACCCCCCGTAGTACCGCTTGCCCGGGAGTCCCTCGGCATACTTGTTGGTGAGCACGGTGCCCATCGCCTCGAGGACAGCTTCCGAGACGAAGTTCTCCGAGGCGATGAGTTCCAGCCCGCTCCGCTGGCGCTCCTCCTCGGCCCGGATCGCGGCGTGAATCTCGGGGTCGCCGAGGGCGAGGGGTGAAGAGGACTGCAGCTCGGTGCTCATACGTAGCTCCTCTGGAGGTGGCGGGCACGGGCGATGCGCTCTTCGGCGAGCCGGTCGGCGGCCGTGGCGGTCGGGATCCCCTCTGCGTCGGCCGACTCGAAGATCCGACGGAGCATCGCGTAGATCTCGCCGGCCTTCTTCTTCGACCGCTCGGCGGTCCAGTCGTGGAGCTCACCGTAGACGTTGATGACGCCGCCGGCATTGATCACGTAATCGGGGGCATACAGGATCCCGCGATCGAAGAGGGCCTGCCCATGCTCGGCGCGAGCTGGTTGTTGGCCGCCCCCGCGATGATACCGACACGGAAGGCGTCGAGGGTGTCGTCGTCGATGACGGAGCCCAGGGCGCAGGGGGCGAAGACGTCGGCCTCGACGCCGATGATCGCATCGGGCTCGACGGCGGTCGCCCCGTATTCCCGGGCGATGCGGTCGACCCGCTCGGGGTCGATATCGGTCACCGTGAGCCGTGCCCCCGCCTCATGGAGGTAGCGGCAGAGCCAGGAGCCGACGTGGCCCAGGCCCTGCACGGCGACGTGGGTGTTGCTCAGGTCGTCCGAGGAGGTGCGATGCGCCACCGCGGCGCGAATCCCGACAAAGACGCCGTAGGCGGTGACCGGCGAGGGGTCGCCCGAGCGCCCGTCGATGCCGACCACGTGCTTCGTCTCGGCGAGCACGTGGTCCATGTCGCTGGGCGACGTCCCGACGTCTTCGGCGGTGATGTAGCGGCCCCCGAGCGACTCCACCGCCCGTCCGTGGGCGCGGAAGATCATCTCGCGGTCCTGGACGCGGTTGTCGCCGATGATGACGGCCTTTCCGCCGCCGAGATGCAGCCCGGCCACGGCGGCCTTGTAGGTCATGCCGCGGGCGAGGCGCAAGGCGTCGACGATGGCTTCCTCGTCGGAGGCGTAATTCCAGAAGCGGGTGCCGCCCAGCGCGGGGCCCAGGGTGGTGTCGTGAATCGCGATGATGCCCCGGTACCCGAACTTCGGCTCACTCCAGAAGACCAGCTGCTCGTGCTCGTGCCGACCCATCTCCTCGAATATTTCCATCCCGTTTCTCCATGGGTTCATGAAGCGCGCGGCCCGCGCCTCAGCCGTCCCGGGGTCCTCCCAGGATGCTGCGGGCGATCACCACGCGCATGATCTCGCTGGTGCCTTCGAAGATCTCGGTGCCCTTGGCGTCCCGCATCAGCTTCTCGACCGGGTAGTCGCGCATGTAGCCGTAGCCACCGAAGATCTGTACCGCCTCGTCGGAGGCAAACATCGCCGCCTCCGTCGCGAACAACTTCGCCCCGGCGACGCGCGCGTCCAACGCCTCGACGCCGGAGCCCTCGTCGGGGTGCCCCTCGCGGACCCGCTGCAGACGGGCTCCGACCTCGTGCATCACGGCCCGCGCCGCCGCGAGGCGGGCGGCCATCTCGGCCACCTTCGCCTGGATCGCGCCGAAGCCCGAGAGGGGGCGGCCGAACTGCTCCCGCTCGCCGGCGTAGCGGACGGCGTGGTCGAGGGCGGCGGCGCCGATGCCGGTCGCGATCGCCGCCACGCCCAGCCGGCCGACCAGGAGGGAGTCGCGAATGATGTCGAGCCCCGCGCCGACGTCGCCCAGGAGGGCGTCGGCGGGGAGCGCCACCCCGTCGAGTTCGATCGTGACCGTCTCGGAGGCGCGAAAGCCCATGGTCGTCGTTCGCCCGGCAACGCGGTAGCCGGGGG
>CAYORZ010000190.1:0-4447 GCA_964406485.1 uncultured Gemmatimonadaceae bacterium
GGCCTCCTGATCCTCCTCGCCTCCACGACCCCCGCCCTCCCTGCCGCTGCGCAGTCCCCCCCCTCTCCGGCCGACGTCCTCGGGTGGGAACTGGGCGAGCGCTTCACCGACGTCGCCTCGGTGTACCGCTACTTCGACCACCTCGCCGAGGCGTCGCCCCTCGTGCACCTCGAACCGTACGGATCGACGTGGGAAGGGCGGACGCTCCTCCAGGTGGTGATCGCCTCTCCCGAGCACCGCACCCGGCTCGACGAGATCCTCGCCGCCAACCGCGAACTGGCCGATCCCGAGACGCCGCCGGCGCGGGCCGAGGCGATCATCGCGCGCAACCCCGCCGTCGTCTACTTCTCGTACGGGGTGCACGGCAACGAGAGTTCCTCGACCGAAGCCGCCCTCTGGACGGCGTGGGATCTGGCGCGGGGCGCCCCCGAGGTGGCCGGCGTGCTCGACTCGGTCGTGGTCGTGATCGACCCGATGGTGAACCCCGACGGCCGCGACCGCTACGTCGACTTCTACCGGTCGGCCCGCGGTCCCGTCCCCAACCCGAACCCCGCGACCCGCGAGCACCGCGAGCCGTGGCCCGGTGGGCGGACCAACCACTACTACTTCGATCTCAACCGCGACTGGACGTGGATGAGCCAGATCGAGACCCGGGCGCGGCTGGCGACGTGGGACCGGTGGACGCCCCAGGTGCACGTCGATTTCCACGAGATGTCGCCCAACGCGACCTACTTCTTCTTTCCCCCCGCGACGCCGATCAACCCGATCTACCCCGAACACGTGGCGCGGTGGTCGCAGCGGATCGGCGACGGCAACGCCGCCACCTTCGACCGGGAGGGGTGGCTCTACTTCACCGGGGAGAGCTACGACCTCTTCTACCCCGGCTACGGCGACTCCTGGCCGTCGCTTCTCGGCGCGATCGGGATGACGTACGAGCAGGCCGGTGGGGGGTCGGCGGGCCTCGCCTACGAACGGAACGACCGGACGATCCTCACCCTCGCATTCCGGGCGCAGCAGCATCGGGCCGCGGGGCAGGCGACGCTCCGGACGGTGGCCGAGGGGCGGGCCGACCTCCTCACGGGCTTCGCCTCGATCCACCGCACCGTCGACGAGGGGCTGCCGGACATCCTCCTGGTGCCCGAGAACGAGGGGAGCCCCGCGGGCGGGGATGGCCGGATGCGCGCCCTCCTCGAGCATCTCGACGCCCAGGGGATCCGGTACGAGCGGGCGGGGGAAGCCTTCTCGGCCGAAGCGACCCCGCATCCGGGGTGGGCCATGCGTGACCGCTTCCCGGCGGGCACGATCCGTGTGCCGGCCCGCCAGCCCCGCGGACGGCTGGCCCTCACGCTCCTCCAGGCCGAGACCGTCCTCGACGCCACCTACTCCTACGACATCAGCGCCTGGTCGCTCCCCTTCGGCTACGGGGTGGAGGCCCACGCGGTCAACGAGGTGGCCGGGGGTGGGTGGGCGCCCGCCACGGCCGGCGAGTCCCGCCCGCTTCCCGGGCTGGGGGAAGGCCAGCCCTACGGGGTCCTCATCCGCCCCGGCTTCGACCGGTGGCCCGGGGTCGCCGCCTTTCTCGAGGCGGGGGGCAGAGGACGCGTGCTCGCCGACACCTTCCGCATCGACGACACCCCCTATCCCCGGGGGACGATCTTCCTTCCGCGGGTGCTGAACGACGACCTGGTGGCCCGGGTGCGGGCGGCGGGTCTCGAAGGGGTGGCCGAGGTCGTGCGGAGCGGCAACACGACGACCGGCCCCGACCTGGGGACGGGCTCGAGCGCCACCCTCCTCCTCCCCCGCGTCGTGCTCATCGGGGGCGAGGGCACCTCAGCCGGCTCGTTCGGGGCCCACCGCTACTTCCTGGATCACCGCCTCGGGCTTCCGCACGATGTGGTGAACGCCGGCGACTTCGCGTCGCTCCCCCTCGATGACGTCGACGTCGTGATCATTCCGGAGGGGGGCGGCGTCACCCGTGCACTGGGCGAAGAGGGGATGCGCCGGCTCGAGGCGTGGGTGCGCGGGGGAGGTACCGTGGTCGCCGTCGGTTCGGGGGCCACGGCCGTCGGACAGATGGGAGGGGTCGCGGTGCGCCGCTCGATGCCCCCGGAGGAAGGGGAGCGGATTCCGCGCGCGCTCCGCACCGTCGCCGAGCGGCAGCTCGAGCGGTGGGAATCGCAGACCCCCGGCACGATCCTTGAAGTGGCACTCGATCGGGGGCACCCCCTCGTCTTCGGGGCCGGCACCCAGGACTGGGAGGACCGGAGCTTCGTCCTTTCCACCGGAACCGGCTTCGAGCCCGACGAGTCGTTCGCGTCGGTGGCGTGGTTCTCCGACGAGGCCCGGGGATTGAGTGGCGTGATCGGTGAAGCCACCGTGGAGCGCCTCCGCAACAGCAGCTGGCTGGTCGAGCGGAATCTGGGGCGGGGAAGCCTGATCCTCTTCGCCAACGACCCGCTCTTCCGGATCATGTGGTACTCCGGCTTCCAGCTCTACACCAATGCCGTCCTCCTGGGGCCGGCCTTCTGAGCTCGGGGGAAGGCGCCCTGCAGACCGTTACCCGTACCGAGAGGGAGTCCCCATGTCCGACCGTCGTCGCTGGTCCGTCGCTCGCGGGAGTGCCGCCCTGGTCCTCCTCCTGGCAGGGGGGGGATGTGCCATCAATCCGGCCACGGGGGACCGCGAACTCTCGCTGGTGAGCGAGGCGCAGGAAATCCAGATCGGGCGGGAGTCCGATCCCCAGATCGTCGCCCAGATGGGACTCTACCCGGATTCGGCGGTCCAGCGGTACGTGCGCGAGATCGGGCTCGCGATGGCGGCTCGCTCGGAGCGGCCCCATCTGCCCTGGACCTTCCGCGTCCTCGATGACCCCACCGTCAACGCCTTCGCCCTCCCCGGGGGCTTCATCTACGTCACCCGCGGGATCCTCACCCACCTCACCAGCGAGGCAGAGCTGGCCGGTGTGCTCGGGCACGAGATCGCGCATGTCACGGCGCGCCACTCCGCCAACCAGATGAGCCGGGCCCAGCTCGCCAACCTCGGACTGGGGGTGGGGATGATCTTTTCCGAGACGGTGCGCGACTACGCCGGACTGGCCAGCCAGTCGGTGGGACTCCTCTTCCTGAAGTTCGGACGGGACGACGAGAGCCAGGCCGACGAACTGGGGGTCCGCTACATGGCCGAGGCAGGGTACGATCCGCGTGAACTGTCGGGGGTGATGCGGATGCTCTCGCGGACGTCGGAGTTGTCGTCGGGTGGGGGACGGGTCCCGGAGTGGCTCTCGACCCACCCCGACCCGGGCAACCGGAGCGAGGCGATTCTCCAGCAGGTCGCCGCGGGGGGGTATACCGGAGCCCGGCGGGTGGAGCGCGACGCGTACCTCCGCCGAATCGACGGGATGCCGTTCGGGGTCAACCCCCGCGAGGGCTTCACGGCGAACGGGGTGTTCCACCACCCCGACCTCGCCTTCCGGATGGAGACGCGGGGGTGGGCGGTCGACAACCAGAAGTCGGCCGTGCAGTTCGTCGCTCCCGAGGGAGCGGCGGTCGTCGTCCTCACCATCGAGCAGGGCACGCCCGAGGCGGCGCTCCAGGGGTTCGCGAACCTCGAGGGGGTGACGGTCGGAGGGGCGAGCCGTACCGACATCCATGGGGCACCCGGGGTGGTCGCCCCCTTCCAGGCCACCTCGCAGGACGGGACGCTGGCGGGGGAGGTCGTCTTTCTTTCCCACGGGGGGAACACCTACCGTCTCCTCGGCCTCTCGACCGCCCAGGGGTGGTCCCGCATGGCCAACACCGCCCGGGCGATCCAGCGCTCCTTCCAGCGGGAGACGGACCGCGGGGTACTCGCCGCACAACCCGCCCGGGTCGACATCGTCTCGCTCGACACGAGTCTGGGATTCGACGCCTTCCGGAGCCGCTACCCTTCCACCGTGGATCCGGTCATCGTCGCGCTGATCAACCAGGTCGACGGGGCGACCGTGCTGGAGCGCGGCTTGTGGAAGCGGGTGGTCGGAGGCAACTGACCGCGAGTGCGGGCGGCCTTCAGGCGGACGGCGGCCTCGCTGCCGACGGCTCCTGCCCCCCGGCGGGGGAGCGTCCGCCGCGGGCCGGATCGGGCTCCTCGGCGAAGCGCTCGAGTGCGCCTTCCTGGTAGAGGGCGTCCAGGGCGCGCACCACGGCGGGGTCGAGGGCGGTGCCCGAGTCGCGCATCAGCCGGGCCACGGTGTCGGAGAGGGGGACGGGGGCCTTGTACGATCGGCGGTGGGTGAGCGAGTCGAAGGCGTCGGCCACCGCGACGATCCGCCCTTCCAGCGGGATCGCTTCGCCGCGCGCCCCTTCCGGGTAGCCCGACCCGTCCCACCGCTCGTGGTGCGACGAGGCGATCCGGCGCGCCACCTCGAGAATGCGGTTGTCGCTCCCCGCGAGGATTTCCGCCCCCAGGCGGG
>CAYORZ010000191.1:0-4443 GCA_964406485.1 uncultured Gemmatimonadaceae bacterium
CATGAGGCCCACCTTGTCGTGCGCCGTCAGGAAGACGTCTCGGGGAGGGAGCGGAAGTAGTGGGGTCAGCCGGGGATCGCCCAGGAGGGCCAGCGCCGACGCCTCGGTGACCGGGATCACGACTGCGGGCGGATCCGCCTCGACCTCGCGCGCCACCGCCTCGCGGAAGCCCGCCGGGTCGACGAGGGGGGAAGGAAGGAGGAGGGTGGCGTCGCTGTAGCGCGAGACCGTGGCGAGGGCGCGTGGGCTCTCCGCCCCGGTCGCTACCCGGTAGCCGGCCCGCCCGAGGGAGCGCACCACCGCGAGGGCAGCGCGCTGTTCGCCGTCGAGAACGACCACTCGTGCGCCCGGGAACGGATCACGGCGCGACGACACCGGCCAACTCGTTCAGACACCGCTCGATGCGTCGGTAGGTTGCCTCGAAGTACGCCGGATCCCGCCCGTAGGGGTCCATGATCTCGCGCCGTTCCGGGCCGGGATCGAGATCACCGAGGTAGATGATCGCGTCGGCCTCGACGCCGGTCGCTCGCAGGCCCCGGTAGTGACCCTTCTCCATGACCACCCAGAGGAATTCCTCGTCCGGCAGTTCGTCGAGTGCGCGACTCCGGTGCTCGGCCATATCCACCCCGAAGTGATCCAGCGACACCACCAGCGCCGTGTCGGGCGGCGTCCGCCCCCCGGGATAGATCCCGGCCGAGGTGTAGCGGTGGACCCTCTCGGGGTCACGCTGGCGCATCCAGAACTCTGCGAAGGGACTCCGGCAGATATTGCCGGTACAGATGAAGATCACCCGGCGGTCGGCGAGCCGCTGCACCCGTTCGAGGGCACGGCGACGGCGGATGGGGTGCACGAGGGCTTCCCCCCGATTGAGGAGGCGCCGAGCGAAGGAACGGCATCGCTGTAGCATGGGTGGAATCTACCCGCCGCACACCACCCGTCCACCCCTTGTCCCTCGTGGGCAGGGCGCTCCCTGCCTATCTTGCCGGAGAGGCCATCCCTCCAACCCCCGCTCCCCATGCCCCGTCTTCGTCGCCCCGCCCTTGCTGCCACGTCGCTCATCGCCGCACTCGCAGGAGTGGGCGGGGACGCCCGCCCTCTCCTCGCCCAGGACCCCCTCCCGGTCGATCTGCAGGTGCGACTCGCCGTGCAGGCCGCCCCGGAGGGAATGCGTGACGACGCCACCGTCCAGGGGTGGAACGCCGACGGCACCACGTCGGTGATCCGCGAAGGAAGCAACGAGCTGGTCTGCCTCGGCCCCAATCCGGCACGCGAGTCCTTCGAGGTGTCGTGCCACCATGTGGGGCTGGAACCCTTCATCGCCCGGGGGCGGGAACTCCTCGCCCAGGGGGTGACCGGCCCGGCCCGTACCGAGGCCCGCTGGCGGGAATTCACCGCCGGTGACCTCCCGATCCCCTTCGGCTCCATCAACTACATTCTCACGGGCGAGGGCTTCGACCCCGAGACCGCCACCATCCACGCCCCCTACCTGCGGTGGGTCATCTACACCCCCAACGCGACCGGGGCGACCACCGGCCTTCCGGAGTCGCCCGGAGCCCCGGGAGGCCCCTGGCTGATGTCGCCCGGCACTCCCGGGGCCCACATCATGATTTCTCCGCCCCCCTCGGGGTGAGGCGGAGGGGCGCGTCTCGCCACGGGACTCGCGGGCGGGCTTCCCCCTCCGGCGGCCGCCCCCGACTCACATCATGAGGCCGCTCCCTTCGCCCCCGGGATGGAGGGGGAGGGCGGGCTCCGCGCCGAGGGAGTCCCCCGCGCGGCGGGTGGCCCCGGGCCGGGGGGAGCAGCGCAACCGGTGCAGCACCTCCTCCCGGAGTCCCCGCCCCGCCGCCCCCGCCTCGAGGAGCAGACGGAGATAGAGTTCGGCCGGGATGCCGTGGAGAGTGAGAGAGACGGTGGATCCGGGAGGGAGTTCGGGGGCTCGCATGGGCGGACTCGGGGATCGGGGGTCGGGGAACGAATCCCACACTGTCGTCGTCGCGAGGGCGGCAACATGGTCCGAAGGGACAACTTCTCGACGCGCCTTCCCCGCGTCCCACCCCCCTTCCACATTGAACGTCGTCTGCCCCCCTGACCTTCCGCCCCGTGCCTCAAGTCGCCCGCACCCCTCCCCCCGACACTCCGGTACTCCTCCGCGCGCTCGCCGACGAGGCCGGCGGCCCGCTCCGCCGCACCCTGGTGGTTGCGCCGGCCATCGGCGCGGGCCGGGAGCTTCTGCGTGCTCTCGCCCGGACATGCGGGGGGTGGAGCGGCCTCGAGGTGACGACCGTACGCCCCCTCGCGGTGCGCTGCGCGGCCGAATGGATTGCCGCCGAAGGGGTGCGTGCGCTCGATGGCTTCGAAGAGGAAGCACGCTTCGACGAGGCGCTGGACCGCGCGCTCGAGGAGCCGCGCCACCGTGACTTCGTCGAGCTCGGTGAGGGCGTCGGATTCCGTCGCGGGGCCCGCAGCACCCTCCTGGCGCTCCGCCTCACGGCGGTCGGGCCCGAGGCCCTCGAACGCGCCGACTTCGAGAGCCCGCTCCGGCGCTCCCTCCTCGCCACCGCCCTCCGGTTCCACGAAGAGGCCCTCCTCGCCCGCCGCGAAGCCGACATCGCCGGAGTACTCGAGCGCGCCACACGCGCCCTCCAGCGAGGGGCGCATCTTCCTGCCGACCGGATCCTCCTTCTTCCGGGGCTCGGGCTGCGGGGGCGCTCCGGCCGGTTCGTGCGCGCGCTCCACGCCCGAGGGGCCGTGGTGCTCCCCACCGATCCCGTGCTCGGGATGGATCCGCCCCCCGGCATGCTGTGGCGCGCGGGAGAGGTCCGCTCCGGCCTGAGTCGACTCCACGAGGGCACGGGGAACACCGACGATCACCTCCCCCTCTTCGTCCCCCCGCACACGCCCACCGTCGAACTCTTCCACGCGGCCGGCGTGCATGAGGAGCTGCGCGAGGTCCTGCGCCGCGTCGTGGACGGGGGCCACCGGTGGGACGAGGTGGAAATCGCCACCCCCGACCCCGGAGGCTACGGTCCCGTCCTCCAGACTCTCTGCGCCCGCCTCGGCATCGATACCACCTTCGCCGTGGGACTCCCGGTGGCCCGGACCCGGCCCGGGCGCGCCGTCGCCGCGTGGTTCCGGTGGGTCGCCGAAGACTTTCCCTCGGCTCCCCTGCGGCGTCTGCTCGAGGCGGGCGACCTCGTCGCACCCCGCCGCCGTCCGGCCGACTCCCCTCACCTCGCGCGCACCTTGCGCAGCCTCCGCATCGGGTGGGGGCGAGAGCGATACGCCTCCCTCATCGGTGCCGCGCTGGAGCGGGCCCGCACCGCGAACCCGGCGACGACCCGGCACACTTCGGCCGAGGAGGCGGCCCGGCGCCGCGACCTCCGCATCCGTGACCTGGAATCCCTCAACCGTCTGATGGGGCGGATCCTGGCCACGGCCCCCGACCCCTCCCGCCCGGCGAGCGCCGCCGACGTGGCCCGGGGGCTGGGGGACTTCCTTGCCCTCGTCGAGGTCGAGAGCGAAGTCGATCGCAGCGCCCTCGAACGGCTGCGGGCCACCCTGGAGCGGATCCGGGCGACGCTCCGGCGCCCGACCCGCTTCACTACGGCTGTCGCCATCGTGCGCGAGCATCTCGACTTCCGTGTCCCCGCCCCCCGTGCGGAAGGGCGCGCCCCCTGGCTCTCCGACGGGGGCGCGCTGCACCTGACCGATCTGGAGCACGCGGGACTCTCCGGGCGTCCGCTCCTCTTCATCGTCGGTATGGACAGCGGGCGTTTTCCCGCGGGCGACCGGCAGGACCCCTTCCTCCTGGACCGCGAGAGGGCCGCCATCGATCCGGAGCTTCCCCGGGGGGAGGAGCAAATACACGAAACAGAATTCCGTTTCGCGTCTCTCCTCGCCCGGGCCCGGGGGACGATCACGGTCAGCTACCCCGCCTGGCTGGCGAGCGAGGGGCGCACATTGCAACCCGCCGCCGTCGTGCTCCAGCTCTTCCGGTTCGCCAGGGGCGAGCGCACCCTGGGGTACGGCGACCTCCTCGCCCACCTCGGCACGCCCGTGTCGCGGATTCCGCAGGGGCAGACCGCCCTCGACGCCGACGACGTCTGGCTCGACGCGCTCGACGCGGGGGGCCACTTCCGCGACGGAGCCCGGGCGCTCCGGGATCGGCACGACGCCCTCGATCGGGGACTCGGCGCCGCCGAGGCCCCCACGCAACCCGAAGGGAGTCCCCACGTGGGCGTCGTGGGAACCGAGGGTCTCGCCCCCGGTCGCCTCGATCCCCGGGCAGAGGGGGGGCCTTCGCTCTCGGCCTCCCGCCTGGAGGCGCTCGGCAGCTGTCCCCTCCGCTACTTCTACGCCAACGTCCTGCGGGTGCGCCCCCCCGATGACCCGGAGTTCGACCTCGAGCGGTGGCTCGGACCCGCCGAGCGCGGGGTCCTGCTC
>CAYORZ010000192.1:0-4438 GCA_964406485.1 uncultured Gemmatimonadaceae bacterium
GGCACGCACGTCGCCGTCGGGGGGGATCACGCCGACGTGGTGTCCCGCCGACGTCCACCGCTCGACGACGGCCTCGGCCGTCCCCCCCCGGTCGGCCAGCACCACCCACGAGCGGGCGGCGGGCGCGGCGGTCGCCACCACCACGCCCTGCCCTTCCGAGGCGACGCCGTGCAGCTCCGGGGCGAGGGTGGCGAGGGGGGCGACCTGGAGGGGGTGGAAGCCCGCCCGCTCGAGCACCGTCATCCACTCCCCGGCGTCGATGCACGGGTAATCCTTCCGCACGTCGTCGTCGAAGTGCCACCACCCTCCGGTGAGGCCGACGGTCAGGTCGAACCAGGCGTGGGGGGCGAAGACCTCGGGGGCGAGCAGGAGCCCGCCTTCACGCAAGAGGCCGCGCAGACGGCCGAGGGCCGCCGGGAGGTCGCGGGCGGCGTGCAGGCAATTGGCCGCGACCACGACATCGAAGGGACGTGTCCACGCCTCCCCCTCCGGGTCACGGTCGAGGTCGAAGACCCGCGCCTCGAAGCCGGGAGTGTGGCCGTACGCGGCCTCGGCGCGCCCGACGAAGAGCGGCGAGATGTCGGTGAAGACCACCTCGACCTCGCGGTCGGGTGCGAGCCGTCGGAGTGCCTCGAGCACCGGCCGTGTCGTGCCCCCCGTCCCGCCGCCCACCTCGAGCAGGCGAAAGGGACGCCCGCGGGGGGCAGCCTCGGCGGCGCGCACGACCGCCTCCGTGACCGCCCCGTTGAAGAGGCGCGCGAAGGGGGCGTCGTGATACATCGCGCTGGCGAGCGTGACGTCGCCCCCCGGGAAGAGAAGCTCGAGGGGGTCGACGTCGGCGCCCTGCAGGACCTCGCCCAGGCGCGGGCCGCACCGCTCCAGCAGCTGCGCTTCGGGCGACGGCGCGAGGGCGGCGGCGGCGGCGTCCGGGTCGGACGCCGAAACCGCCTCGGGCGTCCACCCCCGCTCCGGTACCCGCCACCCCCCGCCGCTCGCCTCGAGGGCGCCGTGCGACACCAGGATGTCGAGGAGCCGCGCGAGGAGCCGGCGCTGGGGAGCGACGACGCCGAGGGCGTCGATCACCCCGTCGAGGGTGAGTTCGCTGCCGGGCTCGGGGGCGAAGCCGAGGCGGTCGAGGGCCGTCGTCACGTGCTCGAAGGCGCGCGCCTCGAGGTGACCGATCACCCGGTCGTAGTCGCGCACCGCCTCCTCCTGCGCACCCCCGACCAGCGCTTCTCCGACCGCGCGGGCCACGGCACGTGCCGTCGGGCGGTCGAGGGTCGCCGCGCCCGCCGAGAGGGGCGCCTCCACCCACTGCACGTGGTGGAGGAAGCCATCGGCGAGTTGCGCGTCGAGAGGACGGAAGAGGACGCCGCCGAGGGTGATCCGTCCTCCCTCGCCCTCCACGATGAGGTCGGCCACGACGCCCCCGGCGGACCGCGAGAGGAGGATGATGCGGACCGTGGCTTCGACGAAGTCGGTCGCCCCCTCGACGTCCAGCCGGTCGATCGCGACCGGGACGAGGGTGCGCTCGGGGCCGGTGGGGCCGAGTACGGGTCCGACCGCCTGCAGCGCCGCGTCGACGACCAGGGGGTGGAAGCCGTACGTTCCCCCGTCGGCGCGCGCCACCTCGGGAAGCACGATCCCGGCCCGGGCGCTCCCCTCTCCGACCTCGAGAGTGCGGAGCCCCCCGAAGCGGGGTCCGAGGTCGTAGCCGCGCGCAGCGAGGGCCCGGCGGTATTCCTCCACGTCGCGCGCGGTGAGTTCGTCGTCGAGGGGGGCAGGGGCGGCGGGCCCGACCGCCGGATCGACCAGCGCTGCCACCGCATGCGTGACCCACTCCTCGTCGCTCCCCCGGCCCCCGTGGTCGTCCGCACCCTCCCCTCCGGGGAGCGGCTGCGACCGCACCTCGACCCGCTTCTCCTCCGCCAGCACGCGGGTGCGCACCCGGCGCGGACCGGCGGTGAGGTCGAGGGGGGCACGCAGCCCGATCGACCCGAGCCGGAGTCCCCGTCTGCTCGCCGTCGACTCCCCCCCATCGCCGGCCTCGTCACCCACCCGCCGCGCTGCCGACTGCATCATCTCGAGGAACGCCGCCCCCGGAAGAATCGCCCGGCCGCGCACCACGTGCTCGCCGATGAAGGGCGGGGTGTCGCGATCGAGGACCGCTTCCCAGGTGGGATCGGGTTCGTCGGTCACCGGCGCGCCGAGAAGGGGGTGCGCGGCGACGGTCGGGGCCGCGGAGCCCAGCTCGGACCAGAGGGGGACCCGTTCGAAGGGCGTGAGCGGGATCCGGCGCCGGCGGCCACCGACGTCGGGCCATACGGGATTCACGCCATGGGCGAAGACCGCCCCCACGGCGGCGAGGGCGGTCGGCCAGGGAGCGTGGTCGCGGCGGAGCGTCGGGACCACCGGCAGCTCCAGACCGGCCTCGCGCACGAGGGCGGCGAGGGCGGGGTGCGGGCCCACCTCGACCGCGAGGTCCACCCGCCGGGCCGCCTCGGTCGCCGCCGCGTGGAAGCGGACCGGGGCCAGGATCTGCTCCACCCAGTAGTCGGGGCGAGCGAGCGTCTCCGGCTCGACTGCGTCGCCCGTCACCGTCGAGACAAGGCGCACGCGCCGGGCCGGCCGCAGCTCGATCCCCTCGAAGTCGCGGGCGAAGTCGCGCGCCGCCCCCGCCATGAGGGGGGAATGGAACGCGTGCGACGTGCGGAGGCGGCGGGTGCGGATCCCGCTTTCGTCGGCCCACGCCTCCACGGCCGCGACCGCATCGCTCCGGCCCGAGACGACCGTCTGGTTCGGGGCGTTGACCGCCGCGATCGCCAGGTCGGGGTCGTCGGGGCCGATCCGTTCGGCCACGACCTGCTCCGGCGCCATCACGGCGAGCATCCCCCCCGCTTCGCTCTCGGCCTGCATGCGCCGGCCGCGAGCGGCAACGAGCCTCGCGGCGGTCTCGAGGTCGAAGACGCCGGCGTACCAGGCGGCGGCGTATTCCCCGATCGAGTGCCCGACCACGACCTCCGGCTCCACACCGTGGTGCTGCCAGAAGGTCATGAGGGCGACCTCGACGGCGAAGAGGGCGGGCTGGGTGTGGTCGGTGCGGTCGAGCAACTCGCGGAACTGCTCGCCCGGGGCGAGGAGGTCCGCGAGGGGCACGTCGAGCGCCTCGCGGAAGGCGTCGCCGAGCCGTCCGAGCACTTCGCGCACCGCGGGAATCCGCTCGGCCACCCCCTCGATCATGCCGGGGTATTGCGCCCCCTGTCCGGTGCAGAACCACGCCAGCGCAGGGGGACCGCCGGGGGGCGTGCGCCCGGCGTGCACTCCCACGAGGCGCTCTCCCGCGCGGAACGCCTCGAGGCCGGCGCGGAGTTGCGCGGCGTCGGCGCCGACCACGGCAACCCGGTGCGCAAGGGGGGCCCGACCCACCTGCGCCGTCCGGCACGCCTCGGCGAGGTCGGCGGGGGCGAGAGACGCCAGGTGGTCGGTCCACCGCTCCGCCAGGGTAGCCAGTGCCCCCGGACTCGCCGCCGAGAGGGGGAGGAGGAGCGCTCCGCCCTCCGACGCCCGGTCCTCGGGCGCCGCGGCGTCGCGGGGCGCGGCCGACTCGAGCACGACGTGAACATTCGTGCCGCTGAAGCCGAACGAACTGACCCCGATCCGGCGCGGGCGGGCGAGGTCGCGGAAAGGCGTCGCTTCGTGCGCAATCGCGAGAGGAACGGCGTCCCACCGCACGTGCGACGTCGGTTGTGCGGCGTGCAGGTGCGGAGGAACCACGCCGGCCTCGAGGGCGATCACCGCCTTGATCAGCCCCGTGATGCCCGCGGCCGCCTCCAGGTGACCCATGTTGGTCTTGACCGATCCGATGACGACCGGATGCTCCCGCTCCTCACCGGCAAAGACCTCGCTCAGGGCGCGGAGCTCGACCGGATCCCCCAGTTCGGTACCCGTCCCGTGTGCTTCGATGGCGTCGATCCCGGCGGGGGTGACCCCGGCCTGTTCGAGCGCGGCGCGGATGACCGCGGCCTGGGCCCGTCCGTTGGGGGCGGTGAGTCCCGTACTCGCCCCGTCCTGGTTCGTGGCCGACCCCCGGATCACCGCGAGCACCGGGTCGCCCGCCTCGACCGCGTCGTCGAGCCGCCGGAGGACGACCACTCCGGCCCCCTCGCCCCGACCGAAGCCGGCCGCCCCCTCGGCGAAGGCGCGGCAGCGGCCGTCGTCGGAGAGCATGCGCGAACGGCGGAACGCGCGGGTGAAGGCGTCGGAAAGGATCAGGTTGACCCCGCCGGCCAGGGCGAGGTCGGTCTCTCCGCTGCGGAGCGAGGCGCACGCCAGGTGCACCGCCACGAGCGACGACGAGCAGGCGGTGTCGAGGGTGATCGCCGGCCCTTCGAGTCCCAGGAGGTAGGCCACGCGCCCCGACGCCATCGACTGCCCCACC
>CAYORZ010000193.1:0-4407 GCA_964406485.1 uncultured Gemmatimonadaceae bacterium
TCCTCTTCACCAACGGCGACAACGACACCTTCCCGCTCTGGTACCTCCAGGAGGTCGAGGGAATGCGTCGCGACGTCACGGTGATCGTCACCTCGTACCTCAACACGGCCTGGTATGCGAAGCAGCTCCGCACCCTCACCCAACCGTGCGTCGGCGGGGTCGACTGGACCGACGACCCGACCCTGATCATCTGCCAGCGGGAGTACCTTCCCAACACGCCTGCCGTCTACACCGACGATCCGGCGGCGGCCGAGGCAGACGGAAAGACGCCGATCCCGATGGACGTGATCCGGGCGCCTTCCCGGAGCATCTTTCCGGCGGAGTACGACGATGCCCTCCTCGAGCAGATCGGGGGAAGCTACATCCAGCTCGATCAGGCGCGGGCGTTCGCCCTGGGCGAGGGGGGCGTGGTGCGGACGGTCCTTCCGGCGGGGGCGGTCCTCTACCCCTGGCACCAGTACACCCTGGGAATCCTCAACAATGCGCTGGGTGATCGGCCGGTCTACTTCGCCAGCAGCGGCAACGCCGCCGAGCAGCTCGGCCTCGAGATGTACCTCGTGCGACAGGGGCTCGCCTTCAAGCTCCACGTGGGGCAGCTCCTGGAAGAGCGCCCGGAGGGGGTGGTGCCGATGCCGGCGGGTTCCCCGCTGACGCCGGCGACGGGGCAGTTCGTCGACCTTCCGCGCACCGAGCTCCTGGCCGAAGAGGTATTCATCCACCGCAGCGGCCTCCCGCAGTGGGACCACTGGCCCGACCACTCCACCCTCGGGATCCCCAACTACTACGCCTGGGTCTACTACGCCCTGGCCCAGGCGGTACTCACCCAGGAGGGGGACTCTCTCCGGATGGAGCAGCTGCGCGACCGCGGGGAGGCCTGGTCGATCCTGGGGTCGTAGCGAGGCGGATCCGCCCGGGGCGGGCGCCGAGCGGACGAAACGAGGTGCCTCCCTCGTCGGCACGGAACTCGAGGACGAGGTCGAGGCGCTCGGGAATCCGGTCGACCACCTCTCCGCGCGTGAGCAGGAGGATCTGGGCGAGGGCGCCTTCGCACGCCTCGGCCAGGAGTCCCACAGCGCGCACCTTCACGGTATCGTCCAGCCGGTCGAAGGCGTCGGCGACGATCATCGAGGAGTCGGTGGCCCCCGTGTCTTCATGGAGTAGGACCACGGCCGCGAGGCGGAGGGCGAGCTGCCCTGCCGCGGCATCCTCGTCGGGGGGGTAGGGGAGGTCGGCCCGCGGTCCCACGAGCGCCACGCGCCCCGAGGGGGACTCCCGAAAGCCGAGCAGCCGCCCCTGGGTGAGGTGGAGGAGGTAGGCCGCGGCCCGATCGAGAAGTCGGCGCCGCGCCTCTTCGGGGATCCGGCGGCCGAGGGTGGCGAGCGCATGGTCGACCGCGCGGGCCACCCCGTCCGGCATCCCCCCTTCCCCCCGGGGCCGCATCCCGCCGGGGCCGCCCTCGAGTCGCTCGGTCACCTCGTCGAGTTCCTCGCACCGGCTGCGGGCGGCGCGCACGCGCTCCTCCAGCGCCTGCGCCTCGGCCCGGAGGTGGAGGAGCCGACGCTCGACGTCCTGCACGTCGTCGGGCTTGAACTCGAGCTGCTCGCGACGGCGGCGCCACCAGATGCCGTCCTGCACGAGGTCTTCCCACTCCTCGCCGAGGGTCGCGCGGAGCTGCGGATAGTGGTCGTGCAGTGGACGGCCGCAGGTGGGGCAGGGGGTCTCCGACGTCGCCTCGTCCATCGTCCGGAGCGTCTCGCGGAGCTCGCGGGCACGGTCCCGGTAGGCCTGCAGCCGCGTTTCGGCGTCCTGCCGTTCGCGGAGCCACCGCATCCGGGCCTGCTCGACGTCGCCGGTGAGTTCGATGTCGGCGGCACGAAGGCCGCGCAGATCCTCCTCCAGCTGTCGCAACTCGGCGGGCGCGCCTTCCAGCGCACGCAGGCGGGCGAGGAGTTCCTCGCGGAGCGGACCGTCTGCCGCCGCCCCCCCCTGCAGCCGCGCGAGGCGGGCCCGCGCGGCCTCGACCCGGTCGGCACCCGCGAGGTGCGCCAGAACGACCGTCCCCGCCTCGACAATCGCCTGGAGGTCGTCGAGGTCGAGGCCGGAGTGGAGGCGCGCGACCACCTCCGGGGGAAGGCGAGCCAGGGCGGGGTCGGCGCCGGACGGGGTGGTCACCCGCTCCACGCCCTCACCCCCCTCCCCCGCGACGAGCTGGTGGAGCGCCCGCCGCATCCGTCCGTCGGGGACGACGAGGGCCACCACCCCCCCGGGGAGCGGGCCGACCTCGACCGTCCCCACGCCCCGCACCTCGGTGGCGCGCATCGTCACGAGCCTCATCGCGCCCGCCCTCCATCGCCGTCCGCGGGGCGGGTGGCGCCGTCCAAATCGCGGCGGGTGGCGCCGTCTGCATCGCGGCGGGTGGCCGAACGGTCCGCCACCGGGCCGTCGTCGCCTTCGGGGGCGCGAAGGAGGCGCGTCAGGAGCGTCGCGGCTTCCGGGGGAGCGTCGTCGGGAAGGAGGGCGCGCGCCCGTTCGGCGAGGGAGGCCGGTGGCGGCGAGACGTCGTCGCCCACCTCGTCGACCTCGACCGAGAGGTGCAGCGCCGGCTTCCCCACCTCGGCGATCACCCCCTGGAGGGCGACCAGGTCGGAAGGTGCCGGGCCCCGGAGCCGCACACGCACGATCTTCCCCTCGATGCCGCCCGGCACCTCGCGCACCACCTCGGTGAAGCGGGCGCGCAGCCGCTCGGGATCGCCGGCCGGAGCACGGGAGGGCGCGAGGGCGACGACCGGGCGCCCCGGCACCGGGTGGAAGGTGATGGTGCCGTCGTCCAGGTCGACGGTGAGGAAGCCCTTCTCCTCGCCCGCCTCCTTCCAGGGAGTGGAGCCCACGCGTTCGAGCGAGCCGGCCTGGGCCACACGGGGGGCGAAGGTGCGGTGGGCGTGGTCGGACGCCACCGCGATGTAGCTCCACCCCTGCGGATCGATGGCGAGCGACGCCTCGTCGTGTTGGCCCACGGCCCCGCAGATGGCCAGCACGTTGTGCCGCACGCGGGGGTCGGGCTCCAGCATCGGAAACGGACCCCGCAGGACCGCCGCGTGGGGCACCAGCTGCAGGTGGAGAGAGCGTCGCTCGTAGACGATGCTCCTCGGCAACCGGGTGGCGACCTCGACGTTGGGAAGGGCGTCGAGGGCGGCCAGCGCCCCGGCGTCACCGGAGCGGTGGGGGGTGTCGCGCGCCCCGGCGACCATCACCACCGGGGTGTCGGCCAGGACGGTCCGAAGCCGTTCCAGCGCCTGCGTCAGCGTGACCAGCGCTCCGGCCGGGGGGTCGGGGCGATCGAAGATGTCGCCGGTGATCATCACGACGTCGGGACGCGCCGCGATCACGCCGTCGATCGCCCGCTGCAGCGCCCGTCCGAGGTCGCGCTCCCGCAGATTGACACCCTGCTCCCACCGGTCGAAGGACCGGTGTCCGAGATGGAGATCGGAGAGGTGCGCGATGATCACACGGGATCGGGGTCGGGCGCGAGGAGCTCGACGGGGATCACCCGCTCCGCGGTGGCGGCCACGGGGAGTGGCGTCGGGGCGAGGGACGCGATGGGGATCACGCCATCGGGGGCGAGGCGGTCGATGGAGACGATGCTGTCGTCGTCCGTCTCGTCGGCGCTGCCCGGCCACTCGAGGCGGTCGATGCTCCCGTCGATCAGGGCGGCGGCAGACGTGAGAACGGTGGCGCCGAGGAGGACCGAGGTCGGAAGGAGGCGCGTGAGCACGACGGTACCGAGGAGGGTCGCACCCATCGCACCCCCGGCTGCCGCCCACGCGTCGATCCGTCGATGCGGACTGCGGGCGATCAATCCGCCCAGGACGCCCCCGACGACGAGCATGGGGAGGGCGGCGAGGGTCACCACCGCCAGGGCCCGCTGGGTCACGCTCCCCCCGAGGCCGCCCAGGAACGACCAGCCGGCTGCGACCACCGAGGCGATCCCGAGCGCCGCCACCGCCGCGAGCCACCGCCACCGCAGCGCGCCCGCGGCTTCCACGCTCCACCCTCCCTCTCCCCGCCCCGGGGCCGTCCCGAGTCCCACCGCCAGGGAGCCCAGCTGCACGGCGAGAAGTACGGTGAGCGCCCGCAGGAAGCCGGCCTCGGCGTAGAGCAGGAGCGAGAGGGCGAGCTCGGCGACCCCGACGGCCACGGCCCCGATCAGTATGGGGGGGATGATCCGTCTCACGAGGTCCACCCCCCGAAACGGCCGCGGTAGTAGAGCAGCGGCTCCCCCTCGGCGGCCCCGCAATCCACGACGTGCCCCGCCAGCACCACGTGGTCGCCCGCCGGAAACTCCGCGTGCACCTCGCAGTCGAGCCACGCGAGGCTCCGTTGCAGGAGGGGGACTCCCGTGCGGCGCAA
>CAYORZ010000194.1:0-4394 GCA_964406485.1 uncultured Gemmatimonadaceae bacterium
CGACGTGCCCCGCTTCGTCACCCTCCGCGATCCCCACGACGGAGCCGCCGAGGTCTGGGACTCCTTCCCGGCGGTGGTCAAGCCGGGGCGCTCGGTCGTCGGGGGCGAGGGGGCCCGGACGCAAACCGCTGTCCGCTTCGTCGCCGATCGTCGCGCCCTCCGCACCGCCCTCGACGAGTTGCCCCCCGACGCCTTCCCCCTCATGCTGCAGGAGCAGCTCACCGGACCCGGCATCGGGGTCTTCGTGCTCCTCCACGAGGGCCGGACGGTGGCCAGCTTCGCCCACCGGCGCCTGCGCGAGAAGCCACCCGAGGGAGGGGTGAGCGTCTACCGCGAAAGCGTGCGCGCTCCCGAAGAGGTGGTCGAACGGGCGGTCCGGCTCCTCCGTGCCCTCGGGTGGGAAGGGGTAGCGATGGTGGAGTTCAAGCATGATGTGGCGACCGGACGCCTCGGGCTCATGGAGATCAACGGGCGTTTCTGGGGTTCGTTGCAGCTGGCGGTCGATGCCGGCGTCGACTTTCCCCGTCTCCTTGTCGACCACTTCCTGGGGACGGGCGACGAGGTCGTCACCGACTACCGCGTCGGTGTCCGGTCGCGGTGGGAGTGGGGCGACGTCGACCACCTCCTGATCCGCCTCCGCCGCGGCCCCGGGGGTGCGGGTGGTGCAGGGGGGCGGCTGCTCACCTGGTTCCGTCCCTGGTGGCCGGGGGACCGTTTCGAGGTCTTCCGGTTGCGTGATCCTCGGCCTTTCTGGGCCGAGAGCCGAAACTGGCTGCGGGCACTGTGGAACGACGGATGACCGCGGGAGCAGATCGATGATGCGCCGGCTCGTGAAGAGGGCGGTGGAGTCCGGACTCCGGATGACGGGGCTTCCCCGTCGCCGTATCGCGCAGCGCGCGTCGGGCACGGTGATCCTGTCGTACCACAACATCGTCCCCGGGGGGGAGTCGCCCGTCGGAGACCGCAGCCTGCACCTCGCCCAGGCGGATTTCGCGACCCAGCTCGACCGCCTCGCCCGCACCCACGACATCGTCCCGCTGACGTCGGTCGTCCCCGGCGAGGTGCCCGCGGGACGGCCGCGTGCCGTCCTCACCTTCGACGACGCCTACCGGGGCGCCCTCACGGCGGGGATCGAGGAACTGCGGCTCCGCAACCTCCCGGCCACCATCTTCGTTCCCCCGGCGCTCCTCGGCGCGGAGGGCTTCTGGTGGGACCTCCTCGCCGATCCCCACGGGGGGCTCGACCCGCAGGTGCGGGACCACGTCATGGAGGCTCTCGGGGGACGCCACGACGAAGCCCTCGCCTGGGCGCGCGCCGAGAGACGCCGCCCCGTCTCCCTCCCGCCCCACGCCCGCCCCGTGGAGGTGGCCGAGCTGGAGCAGGTGGTGGCCGAGAACCCGCTCCTCACCCTGGGGTCCCACAGCTGGAGCCATGTGAACCTCTCCGCTATCCCGCTGGCCGAGGCGGTGGCCGAGATGCGCCGCGGCCACGACTGGCTCCGCGACGAGCCCTGGCTGCGCGCCTGTCCGAAGCAGACCGCCGACTGGCTCGCCTACCCCTACGGGCGCACCACTCCCGAGGTCGAGGAGGCTGCCGGTGCCATCGCGCGAGGCGCCCTCCGTGTGGAGGGGGGTGCTGCCGAGGTGGCGGGGCGGTGGGTCGCTCCCCCCTACCGCCTCCCCCGGGTGAACATCCCGATGGGCCTCACCCCGGATGGGCTCGTCCTCCGCCTGGCCGGACTGCGCTGACGTGCCCTCGTCCGCGCTCCCGATCGCCCACCACTTCACCGTCGACGTGGAAGAGTTCTTCCACGGCACCGCCTTCGCGCCGCACATCGGCCCGGAGGAGTGGGAGCGGTGGCCACGGCGCGCGCCCGCCGTCGTCGACCGGCTTCTGGAACTGCTCGACCGCCACAGCGTGCGCGCCACCCTCTTCATCGTGGGGTGGCTCGCGGAGCGGGAGCCGGAGATGGTCCGGCAGTGCGCCGCCGCCGGCCACGAGATCGCCGCGCACTCCTGGGACCACGCCCTGATCACGGCCCAGAGTCCGGCTGCCTTCCGCGAGTCCGTGCGCCGGAACCGCGCGCACCTCGAGGACGTGACCGGAACCCCCGTCGTGGGCTTCCGGGCGCCGAGTTTCTCGATCGTGCCCGGTGCGGAGTGGGCCTTCGACGTCCTCCTCGAGGAAGGGTACCGGTACGACGCCAGCCTCTTCCCGATCCGCGGGCATCCGACGTACGGCTACCCCGACGCCCCCCCCGGTCCCCACTGGATCCGGAGGCCCGCCGGGTGGCTCGCCGAGGTGCCCGCGACCACCCTGACCGTGGCCGGCCGGCGGCTGCCGGCTTCGGGGGGGGCCTACTTCCGCTTCTTCCCGTACGGCTACCTCCGGAGCGCCTTCCGGCAGGCCGAGGACCGCGGCGAGCCCGCGGTCTTCTATATTCATCCCTGGGAACTCGATACGGCCCCCGACGTCCGCGTCCCGCTTCGCACCCGGGTGCGCGCCTTCCACGGCCTGGACCGCACGTGGCCCCGACTCGAGCGCCTCTTCCGCGATTTCCGCTTCCAGACGGTCGTCGAGACCGTCGGTTCGATGACGCCACCCGATGTCTGATTCCTCCGTACGTTCCTCCCTCGACGTCGTCGAATGGGCCGATGGCCCGGCCTGGGATGCCTTCGTCGCGACCGCCGGCGGCGCGACCTACTGCCACCTCTGGGGGTGGCGGGAAATTTTCGGAGAGGGCTTCGGACACCCGGTTCATTACCGTGCCGCGGTCCGGAACGATCGCCTCGAGGGGGTGCTGCCCCTGGTCCGGGTGCGCAGCCGGCTCTTCGGGGACTACCTGGTCTCGATGCCCTTCCTCAACTACGGAGGCCCGCTCGGCTCCGACGAGGCCCGCACCCTCCTCGCCTCCGACGCCCACCGCCTCGCCCGGACGACCGGGGTCGACCTCCTCGAACTGCGCAGTCGTCATCCGCTCGTCACCGACCTCGACGAGGTGCACCGCAAGGTGACGGTCGTCCTCCCGCTGGGCGATGACGCCGAGCACCTCTTCACCCGCGGTCTGAAGGGAAAGGTGCGCAGCCAGGTGCGGCGCCCGATGAAGGCGGGGATGGAGGCGCGGATCGGCCCCGAATGCATCGACGCCTTCTACTCGGTCTTCGCGGAGCATATGCGGGACCTCGGGACGCCGGTCCTCCCCCGCAGCCTCTTCGACGATCTCGCCCGCCTCTTCGGCGACCGGGTGGTCTTTGCCGCGGTCCTCGCCGAAGGACGGCCGGTGGCGGCGGGGTGCGGCTTCGTCTTCGGGGAGGAGTTCGAGATGACGTGGGCCTCGTCGCTCCGGGAATTCAACCGGGAGGCGCCCAACATGCTGCTCTACTGGGCGCTGATGGAAGAGATGATCGGGCGAGGCGTGCCGACCTTCAACTTCGGCCGCTGCACCCCGGGGGCGGGGACCCACCGCTTCAAGCTCCAGTGGGGGGGCGCCGACGAGCCGCTGCCCTGGTATCAGTGGTCGCCGAAGGGTCGCGACGCGACGCCGAACCCCGACGAGAAGGGGTTCGACCTGGCGATCCGCCTCTGGCAGCGCCTCCCTCTCGGGGTGGCGAACCGGGTCGGCCCCTTCCTCGCCCGCCGGATCCCGTAGGCCGGACCGTGCGCCGGATCCCGCCCGCCTTCACTCCCCTCCCCCCCACCGCTCTCGTCCGGGCCCTCGGGCGGAGCGGACACGACGACGTCACGGCCTTCGCCGCGCGTCTCGTCCGGCGGTGGGGAGGCGCCCCCCCCGTCCTGGTGGGGAGCGGGACGCAGGCGCTCACCCTGGCGATCACCGCCCTGGCCGAAGGGGAGGGCGATGTCGCGCTTCCGGGGTGGGGGTGCTTCGACCTGGCCACTGCAGCGGTAGGGGCGGGCGTGGGGGTGCGACTCTACGATCTGGACCCCCGTACTCTCCAGCCCGACGCGCGCTCTCTCGCCCGCGCCGCTGCCGGGGCCGCCGTGGGCGTCGTGGTCTCGTTCTTCGGGATCCCCGTCGACCCCGCCCTCCTCCCCGACGACGACCGGATCCGCTGGATCCACGACGCTGCCCAGGCCCACGGACTCCGCCTCGCCGACCACCCGATCGAGCGCCGCGTGGACGCCACCGTGGTGAGCTTCGGGCGGGGGAAGGGGTGGACGGGACTCGGGGGCGGTGCGCTCCTTCCCCGGAGCGAGCGGGCCCGGCGTCTCGTCGAACGACTCCCCCTGGCCGACGCCCCGGGGGGGCGCGGCGGGATGCTCCTCCGGGGGGCCGGGCAGTGGCTTCTCGGTCGCCCCTCCCTCTACGCCCTCCCCGCCCACCTCCCGGGACTGGCACTCGGCGAGACCCGCTACCACCCGCCCCGCCCCCCCCA
>CAYORZ010000195.1:0-4388 GCA_964406485.1 uncultured Gemmatimonadaceae bacterium
AGTAGGGGGCGGGGGAGCTCTTCAGCTCGTCGAGCGTGAAGGTGTGGGTTCCACGCGTCTCCCACCGCTCCTGCCACTTGCGCTCCACATCGCGGGGAGCGTATCCGGTTTCGTCGGGCGCCATGAGGTCGAGCTTGGTACGAGGAAGCGGTCTGGCGGGAACGACGACGGTCCCGACCGCGGCGGGGGCCATGCGGGCCTTCGCCGGGCCTCGGGACCGTCGCGAGGGTCGCCGTGAGCGCGCCCTGAAACTACCGCGGGAGGGGGGGCGGTACAACGGAGGGAGCCTCGCCCGCGCGGGCCACCCCGCGGACCCGGAGAGCGGCACCCGGGTTATGATCCCGCCGGGTCGTCCCGCTCGTCGGGGGCGCCGCGGATTCAGCTTGCGCCGGGAGGTCGAGATGAAGCTGGGATTCTTTCACGCGCCGTGGTGCGGCGTCTGCCACGAGAAGGCCCCCACCGTGCGCGAGATCGCCCGGGCCGAAGGCCTGCCCCTCGAGTCGTGGGACATCGAGGAGCCGGCGGGGAAGGAGGAGGCCGAGCGGCGGCGTATCCGACAGGTCCCGACCCTCGCCCTCCTCGACGGCGAGCGGGTGCGCTTCCGGATCGTGGGCGAGATGATCACCCCGGACAACGTGCGTCACCTCCTGGGGCATGTGGGCGGGTGACGGCGACGCGGCCCCGGGCGCGGAGGGTGCAGGAGCCGGGGGGACGGGCGGCAGCCGAGGCATGGCTGGTGCCGGGGTGGCGGTGCGGCCGGCGCTGATCGTCGTCGACCTCCTGGAGGACTTCTTTCGCGAGCCCCCCCTCTCGGAGCGACGGGACGCCCTCGTCTCCGCCACCAACGGGGTGGTCGAGGCGGCCCGCGCGGGCGGAGTCCCGGTGGTGTGGGTGCGGCAGGAGTTCGAGCCCGACCTCTCCGACGCCTTCCTCTCGATGCGCCGGACGGGGCGCCGCGTGACGATCCGCGGAACCCCGGGAGCCCGGCTCCTCGCGGGACTCGACCGTCGCCCCGACGACCACGAGATCGTGAAGCGACGCTACAGCGCCTTCTTCGCGACGGGCCTCGACGAGTTGCTCCGGGCGCTCGGGTGCACGCACCTCGTCATCTGCGGTGTGAACAGTCACGCCTGCGTGCGCGCCACCGCGATCGACGGGTACCAGCGCGATCTCCACATCGTGCTCGCGCGCGACGCGATCGCCTCGTACGACGACGGCTACCACCGGGAGTCGATGCGCTACCTGGAGCGGTCGATCGGGGTCGTGCTCGGCACCGCCGACGTGGCGGCGCTGCTCCGGACCGGAGTCCCGCCCCCCCGGTGACCGGGGGTCCCGCCCCCCTTCCGTCCTACAGGGTCCGGGGTCAGCGAACCGGCGAGGCCGGGAGGAGGTCGAAGGGGTCGTCGACGGTGCGCGCGCCTTCCGTGAGGGCGGCCACGGTCCGGGCGAGCGAGCCGCCGTGGGCCTCGCGGAGGGCCTCGAAGTCGGTCAGTCGGTGGTAGTAGCGCATCTGTCCCAGGAGGACGGCGTTGTTCAGCGGCTCCTCCATGAAGCGGCCGAAGCGCAGACTCTCGAAGGCGGGGGCGACCTCGTCGCGGAAGCGGCGCTGGTGGGCGGCGTAGACCTCGTCGCGCCGGTGCAGGATGGCCTCGGTGGTGGCGGTGGTGTCGGCGTAGTCGAGCTGGAGGTCGTGGATCAGGCCATCTAGAAAGACACTGGTGCGCTGCGCATCACGCCAGCGGGCCTGGGCCCGGTGGCACTTCACGGTGTCCCACCCCCCTCCGGGGCGGGTGCAGAAGAACTCCACCGCCCCCACCCGCCCCACGAAGGTCGCGAAGCTCTCGTTGAACCGCACCCGTCCCGAGACGAAGAGGTGGGCGTGGCTCATCTCGTGGATGAGCGTCTCGACCAGCTCGATGTCGTCCGACCGGAGGAGGCTGCTCAGGATCGGGTCGGCGAACCACCCGAGCGTGCTGAAGGCCGCCGTCGGGCGGAGGAGGGTGTCGAAGCCGTCGGCCTCGAGCTTCGCCTGTTCCTTGTGGGCGTCGTCTTCGGAGAAGTACCCCTTGTAGGGCACGTGGCCGACGATCGGGAACCACCACGTCTTCGGCTGCAGGCGGTCGGGGTAGGCGGCCGAGAGGACGAGCGCCAGGGTATCGCTTTCGAGCCGGGTGTAGCTCGTGTAGCTCTTTCCCACATCGAGACGGAGCGAGTCCCGGGCGAAGGTGCGGGCCTCCACCGCCACCGTGAGCAGGTCGCGGGTGCGCTCGTCGGTCTCCGGATCGAGGATCACCTCGGCCAGGGGACGGCGCGCTGCCAGGATCTTCGCCTCGGCGATCCCCGCCTTGATCACGTAGATGGGCGAGCAGCCGGTCGTGACCGCCCCCGCCACGAGCGCGAGGACGATGACGAGCGAAGGAAGCAGGAAGCGGCGAATTCGACGGGCCATGGCCTGCGATACCCGACTACCGCAGCGGCGTTCGGGGGTCTACCCTCATGGACCATGCCTCTTCTCGAATCGATCTACGCCACGGGGATGTCGGCGGCGCGCAGCCTGGCTCCCGTCGTGGCACGACTGCACCCCGGACTCGCTCGGGCGGTGGAGGGGCGCCGCCGCTCCCTCGCGGAGCTCGAGAGGTGGGCCGCCACCGCGCGCGACCCGTCGCGTCCGCTCCTCTGGATCCACGCCCCCTCGGTGGGCGAGGGGTTGCAGTCGCAGGCGGTGATCGAGGCCGTCTCCCGCCAGGCGCCCGGGGAGTTCCAGTGGATCTTCACCCACTTCTCGCCGTCGGCCGAAGGACTCGCCGAGCGGATGGACGTGGGGTGGGCGGGATACCTCCCGTGGGACGTCGAGGGGCCACTCCGGCGGGCGCTCGCCGCGGCCCGTCCGAGCGCCCTCATCTTCACGAAGACCGAGGTGTGGCCGGTGGCGAGCCGGCTGGCCGCCGAAGCAGGGGTGCCGACCGCCCTGGTGGCGGCCACGCTCCCCCCGTCGTCGTCGCGGCTGCGGGGGGCGGCACGACGGCTGCTCCGCCCCTCGATGCAGCGGCTGACGCGCGTCGCGGCGATCGCCGAAGACGACGCCGCGCGTTTTCGCGAGGTCGGGGTGCGCGCCGGGGCGCTCGCGGTGACCGGGGATCCGGGGATCGACTCTGCCCTGGCCCGGGCCGCGGCCTCCGACCCCGAGGCGCCCTGGCTGCGCCCCTTCCACCGCGAGGTCCGGCCGACGGTCGTGGCGGGCTCGACCTGGCCGTCCGACGAGGCGGTGCTGGTGCCCGCCCTCACCCGCCTGCGCGAGCGGATCCCCACCCTCCGGCTCATCGTCGCCCCCCACGAGCCCGACGACCGCCACCTTCCCCCCCTCTCGGCAGCGCTGCTCCGGGCGGGGTGGACGACCGCCCCCCTTGCCGAGGTGGAGGGAGGAGCGCGGGCCGACGCGGTGGTGGTCGATCGGGTGGGGGTGCTCGCCTCTCTCTACACCGTGGCCGACGCGGCCCTTGTCGGGGGCGGGTTTCACGAGAAGGGACTCCACTCCGTCCTGGAGCCCGCGGCCGCCGGCGTCCCGGTGGCTTTCGGCCCGGGGCACCACAACGCGCGGGCGGCGGCCGAGCTCCTCGCGGTGGGCGGCGCCGCCGAGGTGCATGACGCGGAGGCCCTCGAAGCGGCCCTGGCCGCCTGGCTGCTCCCCCCCTCTGCGGGGCGGGATGCGGGTGAGATGGCGCGGAGGTGGATCGAGGGGCACCGGGGGGCCGCTGCCCGCACCGCGACCCTCCTTCTCGAACTCATGCGCACCACGCCACCGCCGACGAGACGACCCTCGTCTTGACGATTGCGCGGGGCGGCGCGAGGCTGCTCGTGCAGCACCCTCCATTCGTCGATCGCCCCGACCCGGAGTCCCCATGAGCAGCGACATTCCCGAGATCGAACCCACGGCCCTCAAGGCCCGCCTCGACGCGGGCGAGCGGCCGACCCTCGTCGACGTGCGCGAGGCCTACGAGCGGGAGATCGCCGACCTCCCCGACGTCGGCCAGCTCCGGATCCCCCTGGGCGAGGTCGCCGAGCGGGTGGCAGACGTGCCCCGCGACGAAGAGGTCGTCGTCTACTGCCGCTCCGGCGGGCGGAGCGGGTCGGTCGTGCAGTTCCTGCGGGCGCAGGGCTTCGAGAAGGTGGTCAATCTGCGGGGAGGGGTACTCGCCTGGCAGGAAGACGTCGACCCCTCCCTCACCCGCTACTAGCCGGGCGGCGCAGCTCCGGCCGCCGGCCGGCGCAGGTCAGGCCGCCGGGCGGGGGAGCGCGGCGAACTGCAACTCGTGGAGGCGGGCGTAGAGTCCCCCCTTCGCGAGGAGTTCCAGATGCGACCCCTCTTCGGCGACTTCCCCGTGGTGCAG
>CAYORZ010000196.1:0-4377 GCA_964406485.1 uncultured Gemmatimonadaceae bacterium
TGCTACCCGGCGGGGTCGGAATACCTCCGTGCACACCGGGCCTTCCGGCAGCTCAACCTGATGCTGAACCGTCACGGCATGAGTGTGCTTCGTTTCGACTACTCCTGCACCGGGGACTCCGCCGGAGACGGTGCCGAGGCGACCCTGGCGGGATGGCTCGACGACGTGGACTGGGCGATCGACGAGCTGATGGACACGGCCGACGTCGACGAGATCGACGTGGTCGGGCTGCGGTGGGGGGCGACGATGGCCGCCCTGGCTGCTCGCCAACGCGACGAGATCCGTCGCCTGGTGCTGTGGGACCCCGTGGTCTCGGGGCGCGCCTACCTGGACTCGATCTTGACCGGCGGTTCCTCCGAAGGCACCGTGGGTATCGAGGGATTCCCCTTCTCCGCCCCTCTCCGGGCGGAGATCGCCGCCGTCGACCTCCTTCGCGATCTCGAGGAGGGACACCCGGTCGAGAGTCGGATCATCGTGGCCGAGAATCTGCCCGAGTACACGCGCCTGCGCACCACGCTCGAGGAGCGGGGCGACCGCGTGACGCTCGACGTCGTCCCCTCCCCCGGGAGCTGGTCGGAGGTCGATCCGTTCGGCGACGCACTGATTCCCCAGGACATCATCCGGTCCATCGTGGACCGGCTTCGGGAGGCATGATGAGAGAACGCGCCATGGTCTTCGGCCCCGCGAACCTCGTGGGGATCGTGAGCGAACCCGCCCCGGAACGGGCGATCCCCGGCGCCCCCGGCTTCGTGATCCTCAACTCGGGAATCCTCCACCGGGTGGGCGCGAGCCGCCTCTACGTGCAGCTGGCCCGCCTTCTCGCTGCCGAGGGCTTCACCGCGCTCCGCTTCGACTTCTCGGGGGTCGGGGACTCCGAGGTCCGCCGCGACGCGATCCCGATCGAGGAACGCTTCGTGGTCGAGACCCGCGAGGCCATGGACTATCTGGCCCAGATCACGGGAACGGACCGTTTCGTGGTGGGCGGCCTCTGTTCAGGAGCCGACGGGGCCTTCTTCACGGCGCTCGACGACGAACGGGTCATCGGGGTCTGGCAGATCGACGCCTTCTGCTACCGCACGCCGGGCTACTACCGGCGCCGCTACCTGCCGAAGCTGGCCGACCCGCGGGCGTGGGCGCACTCGATCAGGGTACGGGTGGCTCCGGCAGGGAAGAACGACGAGGAACGCGACGAGGAGCAGTTCGTCAAGCCGGAGTACCGTCGGGTCTTTCCCCCCAGGGAGGTCGTGGGCGAGGGGTTGGGTCGCCTGATCGACCGGGGCGTCGACCTCTACTTCTTCTTCACCGGCGGCCTCGAGGACTACAACTACACCGAGCAGCACGCCGAAGCCTTCCCCGAGCTCGATCTCGAGCGAAACGCCCGGCTCCGCTTCGAGCCTGAAGCGACCCACATGGTCACCGACCTCACCCACCAGCAGGCCTTCCTGGCCGACATGCGCGAGTGGGCGCGGAAGGTCGGGGGGGCGGCGGCCCGCGAGCCGGCCGGCGTCTGAACCCGCAGGCTGGCCGTCGCCGGGCTTTCCCCCCGGACGCCAGGCGGGGGACCCCGGATCGCTCCGGAGTCCCCCGCACACCGCAGCCCCCGGGCCGCGGCGTTCCGTCAGCGCTCCATCACGGAGTGCGGGCGGTCTCCAACTGACCGCGGACCGCTCCCTCGCTGAATTCGTCGTTGTACACGTTCACATAGAACCCCGCGGGGTTGGCCACGAGTTCGTTGGCGACTTCGGCGTCGACCCGGACGCAGCTCTCGACCGCACCGTCGGTGGGCGCGTCGAGGGTGACGACCGGCGGGCCGGTCTCGCCCGACGTCCCGCGGTGGATGTGGGCCGCCGTGGCGGGCTCGATGTCGGCCACCTCCAGGCGGTAGCAGAGCTCGCCGGCGGCGGGATCCCACTCGGCGCTGAACATGCCGGAGCCGTCGGCGTCACCGGCGCTGCCGCCCGCGAGCGACGCGTTGAAGCTCGTGATCGTTTCCTGCGCCGGGGCGGGGGCTGCCACGGTGAAAAGGGCGAAGAGCGCCGCCGCGGCGGCGGCCCCGGTCAGGCGGATCGGATGGGTGCTGTTCATGGGGGGTTCTCCTGATGCGGAGGTGGTACTGAAGGTGACCCCCCGAAACGCCAGAACCGTGCCACGTACGTCGGCGAGGGGGGAGTCCACCGGGGCCCGGCGCCCAGAATCCCGCATGACATCTGGCCGTCCTCCCATCGGTCGAATGCCGGGCGAGGGCCCCCGCCGCCCCCCTTCCGTCTTCGCCGCGCAGGGTGACGAAATGCAGCGTTCCGTTTCGGAAATCGTCGCACATCGGTGCAGAACGCTTCGTGGCAGATCAGCGTGCGAGAAGGGCGATCACGCGCGCCGCTCGGGCGGGCGGGTGCCCCAACTACCCTTTCCTGCGTCGCCCCCAAAGCGAGCGGTCAATGACCCCGAGATTTGACACGTGAGCAACCATCTTCCAGTGGTGGTTACGTCCATGGCGACCCACAACATCCGGATTACCAGTCCGAGTGGTGGTTTGCCTCAACGGCCGCCCAATGCCATGCCGAAGTGCCGGCACCCGTGTGAGATTGCCACTCATCTCCAGGAGGAAATCATGAGCCGAATGGCGCTGTTGACCCTGGTGGCCGCCCTCGCCCTCCCCATCTCGCTCGCGGGGCAGGATCCGGAGCCCGACCCTGTGGCCGTCGAGGTAGCGGTGGCCGCGCTGCGAGGACTTCAGGCCGACGGAGTGTTGCCGGGCGAGCCGGAGCAGCTGCGGACGATCCTGGTGGAGCGCGAAGACGCCTCGTCCCCCCAGCGCGCCTTCGATCTGGAAGTGCTGGCAGCAGTGGGAATGACCGCCGACGCCGAAGGGCTGTCGCACCCCGAGTGCGAGTTCCGTCCCTCGCAGTCCGCCGATGGCGCGCGCGCCCCGCAAAGCGACGAGCCCACGTGGGTGTCGCGGTGCGCGCTCCCGGGCGGGCGGGTACCCGTGGCGTTTCACGTCACCGGGATCGGGGAGTCCAGCGCCCGCGTCATGGTACGATGGATGACCGTCGCCGAGGGCGAGGAGTTCCTCTTCTTTCCGGCGAGCTACTCCAACTACGAGGTATTGGTGACCCGCGACCGGGCGAGCGGCGCGTGGACCCACGACTCCGTCCTCGGGCACTCCTCGGCCGCGATCAACCCCCGCCCGCGGCACTGATCCGGCGGGCCGAAGGGGCGCGGGTCGGGGGTAGGGGCGGACCACTGCGGCTGGTTGAGAATGAAACTCGCTTGCATCCGGAGGGCCGTAAGTCCTTGATACTTGACAACTTACGCGACACGTACGAAACTGGTGTCGTGTACTGGCAATCCGTCCCCCTCACGGGAGCATTGGTATGGCCCAGCCCGAGAAGTCTTCCGCCCCCGTCGGCAGCGTGAAGTCGTGCGCCGCGACCGACTGCACCCACAACGCCGACCATTCCTGCACCGCCCCGGCGGTGACGGTGGTGATCGAGGCGGGTCGCCCGGCCTGCGCGACCTACGAGCCGAGCGTGCCGAGCGCCCGTCCCTGACCTGCCCGGAGTCCCACCCCACCCGGAGTCCCTGACCCGCCCGGAGTTCTCCCTGCCGCTGACGCGATCGTCGTCCAGCGGGGAGGACTTCGGACCGGGGCGGACTTCGGACCGGGGGCGCCCGCGCGTCGCACTCCCCCGTCCCGGAGCGCATACGTCAGGGCCGGCCGACCCACGCCCGCAACTGCTCCAGCACGGCCGGTGACGAGCCGGCCAGGATCGAGCCGGGGAGGAGGTCGACTGCGCCCCCTTCCACCCGCTCCACGACGCCCCCGGCCTCTTCGATCAGCAGGATTCCTGCAGCGAAATCCCACGGGCTCAAGTGGTACTCCCAGAAGCCGTCGAAGCGGCCGTCGGCCACGTGCGCCAGATCGATCGCGGCCGAGCCCCCCCGCCGCACACCCGCAGTCGCCCCCAGCACATGGCGAAATGCCGCCACGAAGCGGTCGAGTTCGTGCATCGCCTTGAAGGGAAAACCGGTGCCGATCAGCGCCCGCTCCAGTGGTCGAGGGGGAGCGGCCCGGATCTGCTGCCCGTTGCGCCACGTGCCCCCGCCCCGGCGCGCCCACCACCGTTCGCCCAGGGGCGCGCTCACGACCGCCCCCGCCACGGGGCGTCTGCCGACCGTCACCGCCACCGAGGCCGCGTGCATGGGGTGGCGGTGCAGGAAGTTCGTGGTCCCGTCGAGAGGGTCGACCACCCAGAGCGGCCGGTCGTCGTGCGGGAGCTCCGGCGGCGCGTCGTCTTCCTCGGTCAGGATCAGATGGTCGGGATGGCGCGCGCGGATGACGGCGAGAATCGCCTCCTGGGCTTCCAGATCGACCGC
>CAYORZ010000197.1:0-1082 GCA_964406485.1 uncultured Gemmatimonadaceae bacterium
AGACCCCAGAGGCCCGACGTGGCTGAATAGAGGAGCGTGACGCTTCCGGCCACCACCTCGACGGTGATGGGCTGCACCCCGAGGAGCACGCCCCCGATCTTGATCGCGGCCAGCGTGACGGCGGCCATGATCATGATGTTGAAGAAGACCCCGAGATAGATCGCACGAAAGCCGCGGAGAAAGGCGGCAAGGCGCCCCGAGTAGCGGAGTTCGTAGAACTCGATGTCGGTCATCACCCCCGAGCGCCGCCAGAGCTTCGCGTAGAAGAAGACGGTGAGCATGCCCGTCAGCACGAAGGCCCACCAGACCCAGTTTCCGCTCACGCCATTCGTGCGCACGATGTCGGTCACGAGGTTGGGCGTGTCGGTGCTGAAGGTGGTGGCCACCATCGAGGTGCCGAGGGCCCACCAGGGGAGCTTGCGCCCGGCCAGGAAGTACTCGTCGGCGCCCTGGCCCGCCCGTCGGGTGAAGAGGAGTCCCACCACGACGACCACGACGCCGTAGAAGACGAGCACTGCCCAGTCGAGTGTCTGCAGGGTCACCGCACGCTCCGCGGAATCGAAGGAGACAAGGGTCCGCTCAGCGCCGCGGACCCGCCAGCGGGACAGGATACGCCCCCGAGCGGTGGAGCGCCTCCACCGCCCGCCGGACGGCCGCCAGATCCTCTGGCCAGGTCATGCCGAACCACTCCGTCCCCCCGCGGTGAGGCGTGATGCGCACCCGCCCCTCCGCCGCCAGGGCGGTGAGGGCCGTGGAGAGCTGGAACTCGGCCTCGAGGGGGCCGGCGGGGTGATCGGAAAGCGACCCGACGAAGTCGCTCCAGGCGTCGCGGAGGGCCGTGATCGCCGCCGGCGTGAGTCCCCAGAGATTCATCGAGACGGGGGTCTCCGGCTGGAGCTTCACGCTTCCGCCTCCCTCGATCCGACCGACGATCGGCGCGCCGGACCCGGCGGCGCGCAGGTCATGCACTTCGACCACCTCGGCGCCGCGGCTTCCCTCGCGCACCCACCCCCGCGACACTCCGCCATGCGCCGACAGGACCGCCCTCAGGGGGTAGGTCACGAGAACGACCTCGCCTTCGT
>CAYORZ010000197.1:1092-4356 GCA_964406485.1 uncultured Gemmatimonadaceae bacterium
CGGCCGAGAATCCGCGGATCGAAAGCTGGCCGCCGGCGGAGCCGTAGGCATCGTCGGCGTTGGCCACGGCGAACGCCGCCCCCACCCCCTCGGCGGCCGCCAGAACGGCGTGTCCGGTCCCCCAGGGGCGTGTGCGGCCCGCGGGGCCCCGGGCTTCTCGCGAGGGGGCGAGCCGCTGCGCCAGCGTCCGGATGGGGGCGGCGGCCCCGAGGGCGTCTCGGAAGGCAGCGCCGACCCCTTCCTCTTCTCCCGGCCGGGTGATCAGAACGAGGTCGGTGAAGCCGGCCGCGAGGGCATCGAAGGCGGTGTAGGCTCCGAGGGGCTCACCGGCGGGGCCTACCGGTTCGACCTGCTTCGCGCCCCCGAACCGCCGGCCCAACCCTCCGGCCAGGAGGACGAATGGCAGGCGAATTGCATCATGTGCAGATCGAGGGCGGGCGGAGGTCGGCATCACCGAAGCTCTCCTCCCCACGCCCGCGACGAAAGTGCGCCGCGGGGCCGGTCCTCACGCTCCTGCAACCCGGAGGGAGGTACCCCATGAAGCGCAACCTGCTCAGAGACGGTGTGGTGGCTGGCGTGATCGGCGCCACTGCGATGGTATTCTGGTTCCTCGTGGTCGACGTGGTGCGGGGAGAGGCCTTCGCCACCCCGACGTTCGTCGCCGAGATGCTCTTCGGGGGTCTCTCCGCGGCCGCCCTCCCCCTCTGGGCGGTGCTCCACTACGTGCTCTTCATCGCGGTCGGTGTCGGAATGGCCGCCGTGGTCCGTCGCCTCCACATCGCGGCGCCGATCCTCCTGGGGGTCGCCCTCGGCTTCCTGCTCTTCGACGTCACCTTCTACGGAAGCGTCGTCCTGACCGGGACCGATGTGATCGGCGAAGTCGGGTGGCCCGTCGTCCTCGTCGGCAATGTGCTCGCCGGTCTCGCCCTCAACCACACCCTCCACCGCATGCGCCACGACACGCGGCCGACCTGGGCTGCCCGCGCGCTGCAGCGCGGCGTGGTTCGTGAGGGCATCGTGACGGGAATCGTGGGCGGCCTCGCCGTCGCCCTCTGGTTCCTCGCGCTCGACGCCTTCCAGGGGAACATCTTCCAGACTCCGTCGGCGCTCGGCGGACTCGTCTTCACCGGCGAGGCAGAGACGACCACCGCGCCGATCCACGCGGGGTGGGTCGCGGGCTACACGGGCCTGCACTTCCTCGCCTTCATCGTGGTGGGCATCGTCCTCGCCGCGCTCGCCGATCTCAGCGACGAACGTCCGCCGCTCGTCATCGGCGTCTTCCTCGCCCTGGTCTCGTTCCAGGCCTTCGCCATGGGCTTCGTCGCCCTCCTCGCCGAACTGATCCCGCACGCCTGGTGGGCGCTGATCGGCGGCAACCTTCTCGCCGCAGTGGCGATGGGCGCGATCCTCTTCGCCCGCCACCCGGCGCTGGGGTACGGCCTGTCGCGCGACGAGGTGCTGGCCCAGGACGAGGTACGGATACGCGACGAGGTCCTCGTGTCGGCCGAGTAGAACCGTCACGAGGACCTCGTGGCAACCTGCGGGAGGTGAGACTCCGGGTCAGATCGCTCCGATCGCCTTCTGCCACCCCGGGACGACGTGGTAGAGCCAGACCATCATGCTCACCATGAAGACCGCGAGAGACAGCCCGGCCAGGAAGAGCAGGGTGAGCACCGGGGAGTCCATCTTCAGGTGCATGAAGTACATCACCACGAGGACAAATTTGATGACCGAGAGCCCCAGAAGGAGGGGAACCTCGATCGACGCCACCGCCCCGGCCGGGTTGTTGAGCGCCATGTAGTAGGCGGCCACCTCGAGGGCGGTGAGAACAGCGAGGATCCCCCCGATGAGCCAGTAGAACCCGACGGAGGCGTGTGCGCCGTCGTCGTGGGCGTGGACCTGTGCGTGACTCGACATTGACGATCTCCTACTGGATCAGGTAGACGAGAACGAAGAGGACGATCCAGACGATGTCCACGAAGTGCCAGTAGAGCCCGGCCACCTCGACGTTGAGCGCCTTCTCGGGCGGAATCTTGCCGCGCACCGCCAGGATGAAGAGCACCGTCAACCAGATCACGCCGATGGTCACGTGCGCGCCGTGGAATCCGGTCAGCACGAAGAAGGTCGACCCCAGGAGGTTGGTGTCCAGGGAGAGTCCGACGCTGTAGAAGTGCGAGAACTCGTATACCTGGAAGCCCAGGAAGGTGACCCCCATGAGGATCACGCATCCGAGCCACCCCACGGAGAGCTTCCGGTTGCCCTTCCGTACCCCGTCGAGGGCGAGAACCATCGCCAGCGAGCTCATGAGGAGCACGAAGGTGCTGAGCGTGGTCAGCGGGATGTCGAAGATGTCTTCGGTGAAGGGCCCCACCACGCTCTGCCCCTTGTAGACCATGTAGGTCGAGAGGAGCGTACCGAAGAAGAGGCACTCCGACCCGATGAAGGTCCAGAAGCCGACCTTCCAGGTGGGAATCCCGGTCGCCGTGTAGTGGTGATCGTCCTGGGCGATCGCGGCAGATTCAGCCATGTCTCGTCGTCGTCTCGATGATCACTGGTCGCGCCGTCAGTGGCTCGACTCGAGGTGTCGGAAGGGGTCTTCGAAGGACCACATGATGACTCCGAAGATCGTGAAGGCCACACCGAGGAGCGGCGGCCACCAGAGGCTGGACATCGCCAGCGCCCAGCTGAGCGAGATCCCGAAGGCCACCACGATCGGCCAGAAGGAGGGTCCGGGCATCTCCGGCTCGACTTCCGGCTCGGCGAGGGTCTGGGCTTCCAGCTCGGCCCGCTCGTCGTCGTGCCAGAGCGGCTCGCGCGAGTGCACCCGGGGGAGCGTCGGGAAGTTGTAGTGGCGGGGCGGGGAGTGGGTCGCCCACTCCAGGGTGCCCGCACCCCAGGGGTTGGTCCCGGCCGGCGCACCCGAACGCACGCTCCTGAAGAGGTTCCAGAGCATGAGCAGGGTGCTGATTCCGAGAATCATCCCTCCGACGGTCGACATCTGGTTGTACAGTTCGACGCCGAGTTCGGAGTGATACGTCCAGGTGCGGCGGGGCATCCCGAACATCCCCGAGAAGTGCATCGGGAAGAAGGTCAGATTGAACCCGATGATCGTGGTCCAGAAGTGCCAGGCCCCGGTCTTCTCGCTCATGAAGCGGCCCGTCACCTTGGGGAACCAGTAGTAGAGACCGCTGAACATCCCGAGGAGGATTCCGCCCACGATCACGTAGTGGAAGTGGGCGACCACGAAGTAGGTGTCATGCTGGT
>CAYORZ010000198.1:0-4328 GCA_964406485.1 uncultured Gemmatimonadaceae bacterium
GTGGGGGTGGTGGGCGCCCTTCCCCCTACACGAGGGGGTCCCACCCCCCGCCACCGGGGGGGAGCCGGTCGAGGGGGCGGTCGCCCGGGCCAGCGGGGCGGTCACCCCGGGGGCCGACGTCGTCCTCGACCTGGCCGGAGCGCCTCCCGCGGCCGGGACCCGCCTGCAGCTCTGGCGCCCGGACCCCTCGTCCCGGCCGTCCGTCGGGTGGCCGGTGGCGGTGGTGACCCTCCGCGATCCGGCGCGGGCGCGTGTCGACGCCCTGCACGACCGGATCCGCCCCGGCGACCGGGTGCGGCTGCTGCCGCAGGCGCCGGAGCTGGCGGGTGCCTCGCTCGAGCCGGTGCCCTCCGGGCGGCGGTTCGTCGTCGTTGCGCTCCTCCCCACCCGCGCCCTGGTGCAGCCCGGGGACTGGGTCCTTCTCGAAGGGGGGCGCGACGCCGGCCTCCACCCCGGCGCCGAAGTGGTACCGGTCCACGGAGAGACCGAGTCGCGGGGCGAAACCCGCCTCCGCGTCGTCGCGGCCCACTCCATGCAGTCGATCGCCCGGGTGATCGTCCCCGGGGCGGCTCCCCCGACCGCGGGCACCGTCGTCCGCCTCGATCGCCGCGTGCGTCCGCTGCACCCCTCCATCCCCTGAACCTCGAACATCATGTCCGAATCCAAGCGCGTTGTCGTCACGGGCGGCGCCGGCTTCATCGGGAGCCACGTCGTCGACGCCTACCTCGCCCGCGGTCACCGTGTCTGGGTGATCGACGACCTCTCGTCGGGGCGACGCGAGAACCTCGCGCCGGAGGCGGAACTCCTGGTGGCCGACATCGGCTCGCCCGAAGCCCGCGACCTCCTCCGCGACGTCCGCCCCGATGTCGTCAATCACCACGCGGCCCAGATCGACGTCCGGGTCAGCGTCACCGACCCCGCGCGGGATGCCCGCACGAACATCATCGGACTCCTGAACCTCACCGAGGGCGCGCGTGAAGCCGGGGTGCGCCGCTTCGTCTACATCTCGAGTGGGGGGGTGGTCTACGGTGAGCCCGAGGTGCGACCCACCCCGGAGCGGATGCCCAAGCTTCCGCTCTCCCCCTACGGGGTGACCAAGCTGGCAGGGGAGCACTACCTGCATTACTACCGACAGGTACACGGCATGGAGTATGTCGCGCTTCGCTACAGCAACGTCTTCGGCCCGCGGCAGGATCCGCACGGCGAAGCCGGTGTAGTAGCCATCTTCTGCACCCGCCTCCTGGAAGGTGAGACGCTCGCCATCTTCGGCGACGGGGAACAGACGCGCGACTACGTCTTCGTGAAGGATGTCGCCGAGGCAAACATGCTGGCGTCGGAGATGAGTCTGCCGGAGTGGGACGAGGCCGCAGGGCTGGATCAGGTCGCCTTCAACGTCGGCACGGGACGTGCCACGAGTGTGAACCGTCTCGCCGACGCCCTCGAGGCGGTTGCGGGGCTGCACCCGGGGCGTGACTATCGGGCCGCTCGCCCCGGCGAACTCCGACACAGCACCCTCGATGCGAGCAAGCTGCGCGCCCGGGGGTGGGCGCCCCAGGCCACACTCGCCGAGGCGCTGCAGCAGACCTACCACCACATCGAACAGACCCGGAACCCCACGACGTGACCCCACCCACCCTGCTGGCCCAGCATCGCGCCCCCACGAGTCCGATGGACATGATCCTCGGGGGAACCATCTCGACCTGGATCGTCCTCTCGGTGCTCCTCGTCTTCTCGCTCCTCTCGGTCTGGGTCATGTGGGCGAAGGCACGCCAGTTCCGGAAGGTCCAGCGTCAGGGCGACGACTTCATCGAGTCGATGGAGCGGGCGCAGCGGCTCGAGGATGCCTACAAGGCGATCCTCACCCTCCCCGACTCCCCCTACAGCCGCATCTTCCGGCAGGGGGTGAACTTCTTCAGTGAACTGCGTCCCGGGGGACTCCGCGACGGCGCACCGGTCGAGGGCCTCTCGTCGGCCCAGCTCGAGGTGCTGCGGCTGGTCCTCGAGAAGGAAGAGGCCGAGGAACGCGACGAACTGGCCCGCGGGCTCCCCCTCCTGGCCGTGGTCGCCACCGTCTCCCCCCTCCTGGGGCTGCTGGGGACGGTGATCGGCGTGATGAATGCCTTCCTCGGGATCACCGCCGCGGGGGCCACCAACATCGGGGCCGTCGCCCCGGGGGTGGCCGAGGCGCTCATCACCACCGTGGCGGGTCTTTTCGTCGCGATCCCCGCCACCATCGCCTACAACCACTTCGTCTCGCGGCTGAATCTGATGAGCAATGAGCTCGAGGGCTTCTCGAGCGAGTTCATCGGGACGCTGGCGCGGGAAGGTCGGGTCTGATGGCCCGGCGCCGCCGCAACCGGGATCTGCCGCTCACGGCCGACATCAACGTCACTTCGCTGGTCGACGTCGCCTTCACCCTGCTCGTCGTCTTCATCATCGTCGCTCCGGCGCTGCAGGGGGGGGTGGAAATCCAGGTGCCCGAGGCCGACGTGGCCCCGATCACCTCGGTCGAGGCCCCCCTCGTCATCACCCTCACCCACGACGGGCAGGTCTACATGGAAGACCGGCCGATGACGATCCAGGAGTTCCGCAGTGCGTTTCCCGCGCTGGTGGAAGCGGGGAACCGCGAGGTGGTCTACATCCGGCCCGACGCCCGGGCCAGCGTGGAGGAACTCCTCCAGCTGCTGGGCATCGTGAACGCCACCGGGGTGAAGGCGTCGGTTCAGGCGGAGCAATGGATTTCCGACTGAGGGACGGCAGGCCCCGACTCCCCCGGAGCGGGTTGTGGGTGTCGATCGTGCTGCACGTCGTCGTGGTGGCCGGGGTCGCCGTGGCCCCCGCGCTGCACTCCACACCACCCCCCTTCCAGACCTTCGAGATCGAGCTCGTGGCGACGTCGCCCGAGCCGGTGCCCCTGCCGCCGGTCACCGAGGACCTCGTGGTCGACGTCCCCGACCCGTCGCCCACGCCCCCACCCGAGATCCCTCCTCCGGACCCCCGGCCCGACCCCGACGAGGTGCCGCCCCTCCCCGACCCCGTGGTCGAGGAACCGGAACCCGAACCGGAGCCCGAACCCGAGCCTTCGCCGCCCGACCCGTCGCCACCGACCGAGGATCCGCCTCCCGAGATCCCGGTGGAAGAGGCGCCGCCCGAAGAGACCGGTTCGAACGTGACGATCCGGATGGAAGGCCTCAAGCGGGACTTTCCCGCGTATTACGCCAACATCGTGCAGCAGATCCAGGACTGCTGGCGGGCGCCGCCGGGGAACCAGCGGTGGCGGGTGGTGATCTACTTCGAAATCAACAGCGACGGGACCGTTTCCGGCGTACGACCAGTACAACGTTCCGGAAGTGCCGCCTTCGACCTCTCCGCGATCGGTGCCATCGCCGACTGCGCAGGGCGAGGACGCTTCGGGCCTCTCCCCGACGAGATGCCCTTCGAGGTGCTTCCGGTGCAGTTCACCTTCGAGCCCCGGGGGATCGGGGGGTAGCACCGCCTCGGTGCACCCGCCGCCCCGCACCCTGACCGTCCTCACCGCCCTGATCGTCGTGCAGATCCCCCGCCTCGCTCCCCGTGCCGCATGGACCGCAGCCCTCGGTCTCTTCGGCCTGCTCCTCGTCGCGCCCCTCGCCGCCCAGGAAGACTTCCCGGGCGTCGCCCTCGGCCTTGCCTACGACGCGATCTCTCCGCCGGGACTCGCGATCCAGCCCTTCGACGCGCGTTTCGGGGGTCAGGTGGTGGCGGGGACCGTCGAAGCCATCATGGGGCGCGACCTCAACTACTCGAACCGCTTCGCCGTGATCGACTCCCTCCCCGAATCGATGGGCGGGGAATCGGTCGACTACGCTCTCTGGAACCGCCTCGGGGCCGTCTGGCTCCTGCGCGGGCGCGTCGAGGGGGCGGGCGATGGCTACGTTCTGGTTCTCGAACTCCACGACGTGGCGTACAACCGCCTGGCGCACGAGGGCCGCTTCGACATCCCTCCGCGCGAGGACGACGACTTCCGCATGGCGGTCCATCGGGCCTCCGACGCGGTGGTGGAGTGGGCGTTCGGCGAGCCGGGGATGGCCGCCTCCCGGATCGCCTTCAGCATGCTCCGCGACGGCGGGGTGCGGGAGATCTACGTCATCGACTCCGACGGCGAGAACCTCCGCAGGATCACGGATCACGGCGACATCGCGATGTCGCCTGCCTGGTCGCCCGACGGGCGCTACATCGCCTACATGACGTATGACGACGGGCAGAAGCTCTACGAGCACGACACCGCGACCGGGCAGAGCCGCCGCCTGGACCCCGGGCGCGCCGGCAACTACCTCACGCCCTCCTAC
>CAYORZ010000199.1:0-4304 GCA_964406485.1 uncultured Gemmatimonadaceae bacterium
AGGGCACGGTCGCCGGCGCTTCCGTCGTCGCTCCAGGGGGCCACCCCCTGCGGGAAGGCCGCCGCGACCCCGTGGCGGACCGAGTTCCAGAACGCCTCGGGGGTCTGGCCGGTGAGGGTGCGGCCCGACCGATCGGTGATCGTGCCCGAGACGGTCACGGGCACCGCCGCGCCCTGCTCCTCGAACACCTTCGAGATGGCCCAGAGCGCGGCCTTGGCGTTCAGGGTGTCGAAGACGGTCTCGACCATGAGCAGGTCGGCTCCGCCGTCCAGCAGTCCACGGGTCTGTTCGGCGTAGGCCTCGGCGAGCTCGGCGAAGGTGACCGTGCGCGCCCCCGGGTCGCTCACGTCGGGCGAGAGCGACGCGGTGCGGTTCGTGGGTCCGAGCACGCCGACGACCCACCGCGGGCGCTCGGGGTCGCGGGCCGTCCACGCGTCGGCCGCCTCGCGCGCCACGCGGGTGGCGGCGTGGTTGATGGCGTAGGCGTGTTCCTCGAGGCCGTAGTCGGCCAGCGAGATGCGCTGCGCATTGAAGGTGTTCGTCTCGCTCAGGTCCGCCCCCGCCTCGAGGTAGGCGTCGTGGATCGCGCGGATCACGTCGGGGCGGGTGAGGCCGAGCAGGTCGTGGGCGCCGTCGAGCGCGTGAGGGTGGTCGCGAAAGGCGTCGCCCCGCACCTCGCTCTCGGTGAGCTCACGGGCCTGGATCATCGTGCCCATTGCGCCGTCGAGGATCAGGACCCGGTGGCGGAGGGCGTGCAGGAGCGCGGTGGCGCGGGGGTGCAGCGGAAGGTCGCGTGCGCCGGAAGTCGTCGGCGTCATGAGCGTGCTTGGAAAAGGCCTCGGCGGGGGCTGTGGCCGAAGCGTGGCTTTTTAGCGTGTTTGTCTCCCTCCGGTGGGTCGGAGAGGAGACGGGCCGCAAGATGCCGCAAATCGCCCCGGTATTGGTCGTATTCCGAATGATAGCGGGGCCCTGCTTTCGAGGCCAGAAGAGGCTGCGCGCCCGGGGTTGCGCGGCGCGGGGCAGAAGCCGCCCCGGGTTGACCGGAAGGCTACGGAGCTCGCGTTGGCAGCCGTCCGAGCCATGCTCTTCGTGATCGCCCACGAGCAAGGCATCGATCTGAACGAGGCTCTGGAGCGAACGCTTGAGAAGCACCGGACACGGGATCTCAGGCGGCCCCTTGACACCGGAGCCCGGAGGGGGGTAAAATTCTGCGGACGTTCGCCAACGTGGAAGGCTCGCGAAATTCTTCGACGCTCCCTACATGATCGAGGGGTCGAATGCGATGAGCAGAAAGCTCGGCAAAATTCGGCTGAACACCGTCATCAACGTAGCGATCCTGGTGGCGGCAGTGATCGTCCTGTTCCGACCATCTGGCCCTGGAACTGCAGGGATCCGTGAGTGGTACGCCGATTGGCGCACATCACGGTTGATCAAGTCGGAATGGGAAGCATTGGCAGGTGTGACGTCTCACCTCGGCAACGGAGAAACGGTTGCCGTGGTCATGTTTACCGACTACCAGTGTCCGTTCTGTGCAGAGGCTGAGTTGGCCATCGCTGAATTCCTTGAGAGCAATCCGACCCACCGGGTCGCTGTACGCCATCTCCCATTACCCATGCACGAGAACGCAACTGATGCCGCCCGACTTGCCGTCTGCGCGGAGATCATCGGGCGGTTCCCCTCTGCACATACCTACCTGTTTTCGGCGGCAGATTGGGATGAGGGGATTGAGGATGTCGCCAGCGCATTTCTCGAGAGCAGTAGTAATGTCACGATGGAGCTCATCGACTGTATGCATTCGGATCTTCCGCTAATGCGGCTGCGGCAGGACTCTCTTTGGGTCGCCCGGCTCGGCCTCCGTGGGACTCCGTCATTCGTGTCGAGATCGGGTCGCGTACACGTTGGTATCCCGTCAACCCAGGATCTCACAGATCTTGCGACGAGGTAGGATTGTGGGTCCGCTTCATTTCTGCTAACTCCAAGCAAGGAACCAGGAATGCTCACCACCCTTCGAAATTTGGCGCTGCTTGGCCTGATCGTTGCCTACGGAGCGTCTCCCAGCCAGGCAGCAGCAATACCCGAGGATGTATGCGGTAGCTGCGAAGGAGACTGCACCTGGAATGGAGACGACTTCGGCTGCAACGGAGCATTTTCCTTCTGTATCATCGGCGAATGCATTTCGTACGTCTGCGCGGATATAGCTGATGGCATGGGCGTGAGCTGTAACGAGCCCGAATGATTCTTGACGGGCTTTGAGCATTCTGTCGAACGTCGGTGCAACCGTCTCGTGTGTGGTGGCAGCCCTGGTACTGGCTGGCTGTGCGGACTCGAAGCCTTCCGCCGGGACCCGGGCGGACGAGCCGCCTCTCGTTTTCATCGACACCGTCGAAGTCGGCGGAGCGCTGGCCGATGGGCCATATGCATTCGGGAGTGTGACCGCAGCGGCAGTCCTTGCCGATGGTGAGCGCTGGGCCTTGGCAGACGGCACCGCACAGGAGGTGCATCTGTTCTCGCTGGCAGGGTCTCACTTGAGGGTGGTCGGCCGGCGAGGGGGTGGCCCGGGCGAACACCGCGCCCTTCACGGGATCGGGGCGAGGTCGGATGGGGGGTTTTGCACCTGGGACGCGGTCTCCACCCGGGTCACGCATTTTGCCCGGGAGGGCGAGGTGGTTTCGACGGCTACAGCCGACCTGGCCGAAATGCAGTCGATACTCCCGGAATTTGTCGGGTTCTTTCCAGACTGCAGCTTCGTCCTCTTGGACAAGCCCCCGACCATGGGAATGAGGGTTCTGCCCGAGGGCATGCGCCGCGACACCATTCGCCTGGCACTGTTCAGCGCCGGCGGATCCATGGAGCGCATTCTGCTTCACGACGAGACACCGGACTACTGGTTTCGAAATCGAGGCGACAGCTGGGCCCGGGTTCGTCCGATCTTCGGTGAAGAGGTGGTCGCCTTCGTCCGGGGCGATGAGCTGTGGGTCGGCCGAACCGGTGAACTCAGTTGGTCCCGGATCGCCCTGAACGGCACGGACCGCGGTCGAGCTGCCCTGGAGTTCGTGCCCCGGAGCGCATCCGACGCGCAGATCGAACGTGAGCGCACGCGCCGTGTGGAAGCGGTCAGGACCTGGGGCGGACGCACGCCCACGGGTCCGAATGACGCGATCTGGATCGCGGCAGAAAATGAACGCCGGGGTATCCGAGAAGTAGCGGTGCGTCGTACCATGCCGCAATACGACATGGTGGTGGTGGGGCTGGATCGGTCCCTGTGGGTTCGCCGATTTCCGGCCCCCGAAGAGACGACGGCGACCTGGCTCTTGCTCGATTCCGCGCTGGTGAGTGTGGGCTCGACCACCATGTCGCGCGATGATGTCGTCGTTGCGGGCTCGCTCGACGTGGCGGTCGTCAAGAGCGTGGATTCCATCGGGGCGCCTGTCGTGAGACTCCTGCGGCGCCGGTAGAAGCCATCGAAAACCGGACCCCGTATCGGTCGTATTCCGAGTGATGGCGAGGCCCTGCCTTCGAGGCCGGAAGAGCGCGCGCGCCCCCGAAGTTGCGTGCCCCCTTGGGGCGGGCTACGCTGAGAATGGATCCTCAGCGCGGCGGACTGAGGGCGCGACAGGAGGAGGCCTTCATGGCGAACCGCAGCAAGTTGTTTCTCGTCGCGGTTGCGATGGTTTTCATGGCGGTGCCGGAGCCGCTGTCGGCGCAGGAGTGCGGAGACGACTGCCGCGGCATTCTCGAAGCGGCGATCGAGGCACTCGCGGAGCGCTACGGAGAGCGTCTGGGTCTTCGCCCGGCGATGATGGTGGTCGACACCACCGACCCGGGTCGGGTGGCGATGGCCACGCGTCCGGAGTCCGGGCGAGCGCTGCCCATGACCGCGGCCGACGTCGAGGCCGTCTCCGAGCGGCTGGGCTTTCGCACCATCTCGAATGAAGAGTACCACCTCTGCTTCTCGCTGCCGGAGCCTTTGGTGCGGCCGTCGTTCTGTGACCCGGCAACGCTGTCGGTCGGCGTGGTGCCCTCCGCTCCGAGGGTGGAGGGGGACGCCGGGTCGATTCACCTGAACTACACCGTGGACGATCCGACCAACCTCCGGCGGGTGAACGCCTACGGCATCGCCTTCACCCTCGAGCGAGAGGGCTCGGAGTGGCGGGTGACGGACGCCCAACTGACCGCCCAGGGTGGCCGCTATCGAGCTGCGTTCACCGAGCTTCTCAAGAGGCCGGAGCCGGTGCCGGACGACGAGTGCGGAGAGGATTGCCGCGGCATCCTCGAGGCGGCGATCGAGACGCTCGCCGAACGCT
>CAYORZ010000200.1:0-4280 GCA_964406485.1 uncultured Gemmatimonadaceae bacterium
CCTCGGGAACCTGCAGTTGCTCGAGGGGAGCAGCAATGTGGCGAAGCAGGACACGCTCCCTCACGAGTGGCTCGCCCAACAGATGCCGGAGGAGGCGCGTCAAGCGGAGTACAGGCGCTGGCACGATCTGCCGCCACTTCCGGAGACCATCCACGGCTTCGACGAGTTCTACGCAGAGCGCCGTCAGGCGATCCTGAAGCGTCTGCGGGAGATCCTCACCAGTGGTGGTGCTCGCGCAGAGGCGCCGGCCGAGGCCGTTCCCGGCTGAGAGCCCACTCTCGAGGTACGCGGGGCCCTGCGGCGATTGTCACCGGGCCCCCGTAGCTTGACGATCGGGGAGAGCGAGACACCGGACGAGGGGCGGACGCCGCTGCGCTCATCTGCGGGGACAGAGGCCGGACGGCTCGCCTGAGGTGATGCGCTCACCTGATAGAAACCGTTGGCGAAACATGGGCACGCGCGAAGATCGTGACGCTCGGCGGGCTGCTGCTCCTTGCCGCCTGTGAGGCGCCGGTTGTGGAGGAAGGGTCGCGTAGCGCTGCCCTTGATCGAGTGGAGCCGATCCGTCTTGCGCAGCCGTTCATCTATCCGGTCGATGATCTGTTCCGAGTGCGTGATGTGGTGCGTTCTGGTGATGAGGTCCTGGTCTTCGAGACGCGAGACCCGCGAGTACGCCGACTCCGGGATACTCAGCTGATTGAAGAGCGTGCGCTGCTCGGGAACGGACCTGGAGAGTACCGCGAGATCTCTTCGGTTTCGGTAGGCCCGGGCGACTCGCTCGTCGTATTCGACGCCAGCGTCCGTCGAGTTTCGATTCTCACTGCAACGGGTGAGTATGCGCGTTCCGTGCGACTCTCCGGTTCAGAGCACCCGATTCTGGGACAGCTGCGCTGGACACCGGATGGCTGGATCGTGGAAGCCGGAAGTCAGGTCGTGCCCGGTCAGGAGGTCGGGTCGTGGCGTCCGACCCACGAGATTCTCCGCTTCGCGCTTGATGGCTCGTTCATGGGTGTGGAGTCGTGAGGGTGGTGGCGAAGACTCCGGTCTCCTGGATGGTTCCGCCCACTCCGGCGGCCTCCACATAGTCGCCCACCTTGAAGGGCCGGAAGGTGAGGAGCATCACCCCCGAACTGAAATTGGAAAGGGAGCCCTGGAAGGCGAGCGCCACGGCGAGCCCGGCGGCACCGGTCACCGCCACGAAGGAGCCGATGGGAATGCCCACGATGCGAGATGATTCCCCCGGTGATGCGCGACGGTTTCCCGAGCAGGGGAACGGCCCACGCGGACCGCGGCGATCAGAAGATGAACTGAAGGGGAAGGATCAGCAGGCGATCGTCGCGGGCGGCTCGGCGGGCGAGCGCGGGGCTCACCCCCCGGGTGGTCGCGAGCAGCACGAAGCGCGACTCCCGGCCGTACCCGTAGCGGGTGGCCCGGCGGGCCCGGAGGGCGGCCTCGGCGTCGGCTTCGTCGGCGGGCCGCCCCCACACGCCCACCCCATGCAGGATCGCGCCGTTGCGCAGCGTGCCCGAGATCGGCAGGTCGACCTCGGGTCCCCACACCCCTCCCATCTCTCTTGCGTGGAGGGGAAGCGGAGGGCGGAGGCGGGGGTCGTGTACCCCTTCGAGGAGCGCCGCCCGGACGAGATGGGGAAAGACACGCTCCAGGTGCGGCCCGAGGGGAAGCTCGCGCGCAACGCGGCCGGGGGACTCTCCGGCGAGGAGGCGATCGCGAGCGGGTTCGGCCACGGCGTACCAGAAGGCGACGAAGGAATCCGCCACGTGGTAGCGACGTCCGCGGGACCCCGGGGGGGCATCGAGGGAGAGCGCGGCGTCGACCCACCCTCGGTCCTGGAGGGCGGAGAGGTAGGGGGCCAGCTGATTTCCCGAGCGGAACGCGGGATTGCGCGACCGGATTCTCGCCCACTCCCTCGCTCCCTCGGCGAGGGCCCCCACGATCCCCGCGTACCGCTCCGGCTTCTGGAACTGCTCCCGGAGCCGCCGGGGAGGGAGGTCGTGAAGCGGGCCTTCCGGGTCGATCACCAGGCGAAAGACGTTGGTGGCCGCGCGCAGCCCCGGGTCCACCCGCCCCAGGGTCTCGACCCGTGATCCCAGGCAGGCACGGATGAGGTAGCGCTCCTCGGGCGGCCAGTCGGCGAGATGGTCACGCAACTCGTCGACCCGGACCGGAGGGAGGTGCACCCGCGCGGGGCGGGCGCCGGCCAGCGCCTCGTCGATCCACCGCTCGAGGACCGGCTCGTCGTGTCCGGCCAGGACCAGGTGGAGGGGGAGAGCGTGCCTCCGTGCGCCCGTCCAGAGGGCCGCGAGCGCCCCTGCGGCCTCGGCGTCGGCGTCCAGCAGCTCGGGTGCGTCGTCGACCACCACCACCACCGGCTGCCGCTCGGTCTGCAGCCGGTCGAGCAACGCCTCGACGAGCCCGGGCCAGGAGGGGACGGGGTCGGCCGACTCCACGCCCCCCCGCTGCCACGCCTCGGCGGCCCGGGCCTGGCGGGCCGGGGGGGGGCCGACCGTCGCCGTGAAGGCGATCTTCCGCGCGGTGAGCCGCCGCAGCAGACGGCGCAGCAGCCCCGATACCCCCACCCCGGGCGCCCCGGTGAGGGCGACCACCCCCGGGCCCGGAGGGGCCACCGCCGCCTTCAGGCGCTCCTCGGCGAGGGGGCGTGCGATCCATGGCATGAACAACAATAAGTTTCTTAGCCTAAGAAAACAAATCCTGTTTGGGCACTTTTCGGCATTGTCGTCTACCGCCTCCCTGCCGAAACTCGTTGCCATGCCGCCGTCTCTACGCGGCCTCCTGCCCCCTCAGCCGGGAAGCGTTCCCGATGCCCCACGCCACGCCCCAGCCCCGTCGCTTCGATTCCCTGGCCGCGATCAAGCGGTCCCCCCTCCGCCCCAACGGCGACCAGCGCGTCGATCTCGGCGAGGTCTTCGGAGAGCGCACCTTCGGGATCCGCTCCATGCAGACCCGCCTTCCGAAGGCGATCTTCAAGGCGCTCCTCCGGACGGTCAACGAACGCACCCCGCTCGAGGCGCCGGTCGCCGACGCGGTGGCCTCGGTGATGAAGGATTGGGCGATCGAACGGGGTGCGACCCACTTCACCCACTGGTTCCAGCCGCTGACCGGGCTCACGGCCGAGAAGCACGACTCCTTCCTCTCGCCCACCGGCGACGGGCGGGCGATCGCGGAGTTCACCGGTGCCGATCTCGTGCAGGGCGAGCCCGACGCATCGTCGTTTCCGTCGGGGGGACTGCGGGCCACCTTCGAGGCCCGGGGGTACACGGCGTGGGATCCGACGTCGCCGGCCTTCCTCATGGAGGGGGCGGCGGGGGCCTACCTCTGCATCCCGACCGTCTTCGCCTCGTGGACGGGAGAGGCGCTCGACCAGAAGACCCCGCTTCTCCGGTCGATCCAGGCGCTCGACGTCCAGACGCGTCGTGCCCTCGAACTCTTCGGCAATCCGGCGTCGCAGGTGCGGCCCACCCTCGGTCCCGAGCAGGAGTTCTTTCTCGTCGACGAGGAATTCGCCTACCGCCGCCCCGATCTGGTGGTGACCGGCCGGACCCTCTTCGGCGCGAAGCCGCCCCGCGGACAGGAGCTGGGCGACCACTACTTCGGCTCGATCCCCGAGCGGATCCTCGATTGCATGAACGACGTCGAGGTCGAGCTCTACCGCCTTGGAGTTCCCCTCAAGACCCGCCACAACGAGGTGGCGCCCGGGCAGTACGAGATGGCGCCCATCTACGAGGACGCCAACATCGCGGCCGATCACCAGCAGCTCACGATGGCGACGCTGCGGCGCGTCGCACGGCGCTACGGCCTGCTCTGTCTGCTTCATGAGAAGCCCTTCGCCGGCGTGAACGGCTCGGGCAAGCACCTCAACTGGTCGTTCAGCGCCGACGGCCAGAACCTTCTGGAGCCGGGCGACAGTCCGCACGCCAACATGCAGTTCCTCTTCTTCTGCTGGGCGGTGCTGCGCGCCGTCGACCGTCACCAGGACCTGCTGCGGGTCTCGGTCGCCCACGCGGGCAACGACCACCGGCTGGGCGGGCATGAGGCGCCCCCCTCGATCATCAGCGTCTTTCTGGGCGATCAGCTCACCGACATCTTCGAGCAGATCGAGGAGGCGGGCACCGCCGAGCGTTCGAAGGAGGGCGGACTGCTGGGACTCGGGGTGGATGCCCTCCCGCGCCTGCCCCGCCACGCCGGAGACCGCAACCGCACGTCGCCGTTCGCGTTCACGGGCAACAAGTTCGAGTTCCGGG
>CAYORZ010000201.1:0-4271 GCA_964406485.1 uncultured Gemmatimonadaceae bacterium
CCCCGGAGGGGGAACCAACTGCCGCGGGCACCGGCGTCGGAGGGAATGCGGCGTTTGCGGAGGGGGCGCCGCCAGCGGCCCTGCAGATGCGGTGGTGCTCCCACGGATGTATGGTGTATGCATCGGAACCGGATTCCCACAACCCCGCGTCGCCATGACCACTGCCACCCGTGACTCCGCTTCCTGGGCATGGATCCTCTCCGTCGCCCTCGTCATCGCCGCCGCGATCCTCGGCTGGGCCTTCGTCGAAGGGCGAGAGACCCCCGGTACCGTGCGCGTGGTGGGGGCCGCGACGGTGCCCTTCACATCCGACGTGGTGAAGTGGCGGGTGCAACTGGTGCGGTCGGTCGCGCTCGGGGGGGAGTCGTTCGGGTTCCAGCGGCTGCGCACCGACCGCGAGCGGGTGGTCGCCCGCCTCACCGCGGCGGGGGTGGCCCCCGATGCGATCTCGCTCCAGCCGGTCACGACCAACCCCGTCTGGGACCGGGACGGGCAGGTCTCGGGGACGACCCTCCGCCAGACCGTCCTCGTGCTCAGCAACGACCTCGACGCGGTCGAATCGGTGGCCCTCGACCCCGGTGATCTGATCGGCGAAGGACTCGGCCTCGAGGGCAGCACCCTCGAGTACTTCTACGACGAGATGGCCGAACTCAAGCGGACCCTTCTCCAGCAGGCCGCCGAAGATGCCCGCCTGCGAGCGACGGAGATCGCCGGCGACGCCCTGGGCGAGATGATCGAGGCCCGTGCCGGGGTCTTCCAGATTCGCGAGCCGTATTCGACCGAGGTCCAGGGGTACGGGGTGTACGACACCCAGACCCGCGACAAGGAGATCACGGTGACGGTCCACGCCACCTTCGGGGTCCGCTGACCCGGATGGCACCGGTGGGCTGCCTGCACCGGGGGCCCGGCACCCGCCCCGGGTGGAGGGCCTCCCCCTGCTTTTTCTGACCGGAGGGATGCATGCGTTGGCAATCAGGGCGTCGGAGTTCCAACATCGAGGATCGCCGGGGCGCCCGCATGGCCGCCGGGGGCGGATTGGGTGTGGTCGTCCTGGCCCTTGTCGTCGTCCTTCTCGGAGGGGATCCCCGGGCCCTCCTCCAGATGGTGGGGGGTGAGGGGGGTGGCGCGGCCCCCGCGGGCCCCCCTCCCGCGGAGCAGGCCGAGGCCGCCGACTTCACCGCGGTGATCCTCGCCTCGACCGAAGACGTCTGGGGCGAGATCTTCGCGGCCTCCGGAGAGGAATACCGTGAGCCCCGCCTGATCCTCTATTCGGGACGCACCTCAGCGGGTGCCTGCGGGATGGGGTCGGCGGCGATGGGGCCGTTCTACTGTCCTCCCAACGAGGAGGTCTACCTCGACCTCACCTTCTTCGACGACCTGGCGAAGATGGGAGGGGCGGGGGACTTCGCGGCCGCCTACGTGATCGGTCACGAGGTGGGGCACCACGTGCAGACCCTCCTCGGCACGTCGGCAGAGGTGCGCCGACTGCAGGCCGGGCTGTCCCGGGCCGACGCCAACGCCCTCTCGGTGCGCCTGGAACTCCAGGCGGACTGCTATGCGGGCGTGTGGGCCGCCCACGCCAACCGGCGGAGCCGCATGCTCGAGCCCGGCGATGTCGAGGAGGGGCTCGCGGCCGCCGCGGCGATCGGAGACGACCGCCTGCTCCGGCGGGCGGGGCGGGAGGTCGTCCCCGAAGCCTTCACCCACGGTACCTCGGCCCAGCGGCAGGAGTGGCTCCAGCGGGGACTCCAGACGGGCGACCCGCAGCGCTGCGACACCTTCGCCGCGGGGAGTCCCTAGGAAGCGGACCTCAGGCGCCGCACCGGAACGAGTCGAGGATCCGCTCCAGCTGGATCATGTACTGGTACTTCTCCCGCCCCGGAGCGTAGAGCCAGGCGTCGAGCAGGTAGAGACGATCCTGGGCCGGACACGCGACGGCGCGCAGGATGAAGGGGCCCGCCGCCGGCCAGGCGTCGGGTGGGCTCTGCCAGACGGCCTGGATCTGGTAGGCGTCGAGGCCGTGGTGGGTGAACGTCCCCCCCTGGAGGTTGTCGAGGACGGCGATCTGCTCGTCGCCGTAGTACGTGTCGGCGAGGTCCTGCCGCCACGACAGCAGGTCCTCGCCTTCCATCCCTTCCGGGATCGGGCTCGCCCAGGTCACCCCGACCTGCCGGATGAGCTCGGAGGGATCGGGGTTGTCGTTGCGGAAGATGTAGACGGAGTCCCGGGTGTCCCACTGGTAGACGACGGGGAGGAGGAGCGAGAAGCCCGCCCGGTTCATCAGGGTATCGGCGAGGGCGGAGTCGCGGCCCGACACGAACATCCGCGCCTCGGCGAGCTGGCGGTACTGACGGTCGTAGAGATCGCGCAGCTCGTCGAGTGACGCGAGAAGGCCCCCCGCGATGTCGTCGGCGTCGGTCACCACCGCGGTCACCGTCTGCCCCCGCGCCCAGACGTCGTATGCCTGGACCACCGCCCCTTCTTCCGGCGAGCGCCGCGACGCACTCAGCACCGGCTCGACCCAGGGAGCGTCGGCAGGGCCCACGACCAGGAGCTGCCGGAAGCGCATCAGGTCGCCCCAGAGGGTGTTGTCGCGCGGGTCCACGTGGGTGACGGTGAACATCTTCTCGTCACGCACCGTGTAGATGGTGGGCTCGAGCGCGCCGTAGACGGCGTCTTCCACCTCGGTCCACACCGCTTCGGGGACCGCGGTCACGATCGCGCTCGCTTCTCCGAAGGCGGGACGATCGCTCTCGCACCCCTGGAGGGCGAGCAGGACACCGAGACAGACGGCGTAACGCGCAGGACGGACTCTCGACACACGGGCCTCCATGAGGGGGTCTCGCAATTCCTACGAGGGGAGCGGCCCGAGATTTCGATCGAGAAGCGCCTGCGGGTCGGGGTCGCGTCCGAGAAACTCCCGAAAGAGAACCTCGGGATCGTCGCTGTCGCCCCGGCTCAGGATCGATTCCACGTAATCTCGGCCGGTGTCCCGGTTGAAGATGCCCTCGTCGCGGAAGCGCGAAAAGGCGTCGGCCTCCAGTACCTCGGACCAGAGGTAGCTGTAATACCCCGCAGCATACCCCCCGCTGAAGAGGTGCGTGAACGACGTGAGGATGTGGTAGCGGGCAAAGTCGGGGCCGGGCGAGAAGTCGGCGAAGCGCTGCTCGACCCGCTCCATCAGCGCCTCGGGGTCGTCGTCGTTCAGTTCCCGGGCCCACGGACCGTGGAGTTCGAGGTCGATCGTCCCGAACGAGAGCTGGCGCATCATCTGCCACCCTCCCATGAAGCGGCGGGCGCGCAGCATGCGCTCGTAGAGGGCGTCCGGGAGGGGCTCGCCCGTTTCGTGGTGGCGGGCGAAGAGGTCGAGCGCCTCCCGCTCCCAGCACCAGTTCTCCATCATCTGGCTCGGCAACTCCACCCAGTCCCACGCGACATTCAGACCGCCGCGGGAGCGGATCGGAACGCGCGAGGTGGTGTGATGAAGCAGGTGGCCGAACTCGTGGAAGAGGGTCTCGACCTCGCGGTGCGTGAGGAGGGCGGGGCGGCCCGCTTCCGGAGGGGTGAAGTTGCCGCAGATCACCCCCAGGTGGGGATCGAAGCGACCGTCGGGACCGGGCCCTCCCGAGCGGAAGTCGTTCATCCAGGCGCCCTGACGCTTCTCCTTCCTCGGGAACCAGTCGGTGAAGAAGGCGCCCAGCAGGACCCCGTCCTCCCCCCGCACCTCGTAATGGCGCACGTCGGGGTGCCAGACCTCGACCACGGGGCGGGCCTCCACACGGAGTCCGAAGACGCGACGGGCGAGTTCCCACAACCCCGCTTCGACCCGGTCGAGGGGAAACCAGGGGCGGAGCGCCTCGTCGTCGAGGTCGTACTCGGTACGGCGCAGGGACTCGCTGATGAACGACACGTCCCACGGCCGCAGTCGGTCGAGGCCCAGGGCGCGGGCGTGCTCCTGGAGGCGGGCGACGTCGCGGCGCCAGTACGGGCGGGTGCCCTCGGTGAGTTCGGCGGTGAAGGCGCGCGCGCGGGCCTCGTCGCGGGCCATCCGGTCCTCGAGCACGTAGTCCGGATACCCTTCGTAGCCGAGCAGGCGGGCCAGTTCGGTGCGAAGCTTCAGGATCTTCACCACCAGGGGGCGGTTGTCGCGCTCCCCCTCGCGGCAGCGGGTCGAGTACGCCTCGAAGACCGTGCGCCGCAACTCCCGGTCGTGGGGTTCCATCACCAAACGGCGCACCTCGCCTGGCTCGAAGGCCCCCACCTCGACCTGC
>CAYORZ010000202.1:0-4251 GCA_964406485.1 uncultured Gemmatimonadaceae bacterium
CGCGACCGCGCCCCCTTCCGGATCGCGTCCGATCAGGTCCTGCTCTCCGTCGTGGTGGAGCGGCCGGCCTCGGTGGGTGCCCTGGCCGGACTGAAGGGAATGAACGGGCGCCTCGCGCACGAGGAGGGGCAGGATCTGCTCGACCGGCTCGCCGCTGTCGACGCGGTGCCCGATGACCAGATCCGGGGGTACCCGCGCCTCGCCCGCAACGGGCCGGGGCGCCCCACTCCCGAAGTGGAAGAGGTGGCGGACCGGCTGAAGTCGGTGCGCAATCGCAAGGCCGAGCAACTCGGCATCGATCGCGGGACGCTGCTGCCCAACGCGGCGCTTCTCGAGATCGCGCGCGTCGCCCCCCGCTCCCTCGAGGAGCTGAGCGAGGTGGGCGAGATGCGGCAGTGGCAGATGGATGTGGTGGGACCCGGACTTCTCGAGGTCCTGGCTTCCGGATAGACGACACGAGCTCAGAGGAGGGCGGATGGCATCGGAGATGTTGCAGCGAGATGACCTGTCGGTGTATGTGGTCGCCGGGGTCCCCAAGAGCTTCAAGAAAAAGCTGCAGAAGTTCGTCGACGGGGAGAGCAAGTCGTCCGGAGAGGCGATGCTCCTCGACGAGGAGATGACGGAGTGGGTGGTGGCCCGGCTCCGGGGCGAGAAGCGACGCAGCCACGAGCAGACGCCGGCGTCGTCGGCGCTCTGGCGGGCCTTCCGGGCCCTCAGCGCTGCCCGCTACCACCTCCAGGAGCACCCGGTCGAGGCCGAGGTGCGGGAGTTGCGATCCCGCATCGAGGAACTCTGGCAGGAAGTGAGCCCGCTCCACCCGGACGACGCCGAAGAGCCCTCCGAGGAGGAGGGCGCCGCGGTCTGACCGCGGAGGATCCCCCGGGGGAACGGGGGGCGGAAACGACGGAGGGCCCGACCGCCTGGCGCGGTCGGGCCCTCCTTGCGTTTCCTGACCGGGGCGTGGCGCGGTGCCGCCCCCCGGTCGTCAGGCCGCTGCCTCTTCCTTGACCTTGCACTCGATGCAGTAACGGGCGTGCGGAAGGGCGTCGAGGCGCTCGAATCCGACCTCGGCCCCGCAGGTGTGGCAGGTACCGAAGGTCTCCGGACTGTTGTAGAGACGGCGGAGGGCTTCCTCGATCCGGTAGAGGTAGCGCCCCTCCTTCGTGGCGAAGAGCGCGGCTTTCTCGCGCTCCATCGCTTCCGTCCCCTGATCGGCCATGTGGTCGGTGTACGCCGCCAGATCCGAGTCTCCGGATTCGCGGTCCGCCTTGGCCATCTCGTCGAACAATCCGAGGGAGCGGAGCGCGCGTGCGCGCTCCTCGAGAAGCCGATGCTCGATGTGGGTGAGTTGCTTCTTTGTCAGCATGTCCGTCCCCTGCGCAACGGGAATCGACCGATCTCGGTCCGGGATCCAGCAGTGAAATTTATCCGGAGCCCTCGCACTGGTCTACCCTCGGGGTTCCGGAAGGGTCGTCCCGAGGTGTTCGGCGTGTCGGAGGGGCGGACCCGCCGCCCCCTCGGCGGGTACGCGGGGAGGAACGGGATCGGACCGCGATCCCCCTCTCCCCGATGCCAGGACGGATCCCAGGTGGACATGATCGAATGCCGCCGCTGCAGCCAGGGGCCCCGCCTCGAGCGCGCCCCCTTCCGCAACGACCTCGGACAGCGGATCGTCGAGCAGATCTGCGGCAACTGCTGGAAGGAGTGGCTCGAGCACCAGACCATCCTGATCAACCACTACGGCCTCGATCCCCGGGACCAGAAGTCGCGGGACTTCCTCTACGCGCAGATCGAGGAGGTGCTCCTGGGCGACGGGACGGCGGAGCAGGTCGACACGAGCCGCCAGGGGAGTGTCGAGTGGTGACGACGCCGCCCCACGGCCGCCCCTTCACGGGCCGCGCTTCCCCTCGCCTTCCGGGCTGAGGGCCGAGGGCGCCCCCCTCAGGTGGCGGGGCCGCTCCGCAGCACCGCACGAATCTCGCCCAGCGCCCACTGCAGTTCGTCGCGGGTGATGACGAGGGGCGGCGCGAAGCGGATCACCTGGTGGTGAGTCTCCTTCGCCAGCAGGCCGCGCGCCTGGAGCGCCTCGCAGAAGGGGCGCGCGGGCCCCGAAGCGCGCCGGATCTCGACGCCGATCATCAGTCCCTTCCCCCGCACTTCCTCGACGTGGGGGGAGTCGATCGCGCGCAACTCGTCCATGAACCACCGGCCGAGTTCGTCGGACCGCTCCACGAGTCCCTCGTCGATGATCACGTCGAGGGCGGCGTGCCCCACGGCGGCGCCCAGCGGGTTCCCGCCGAAGGTCGAGCCGTGGTCACCCGGGTGGAAGACGCCCATGAAGGCATCGTCGGCAAGCGTCGCCGAGACCGGGTAGACCCCCCCGCCGAGGGCCTTCCCGACGATCAGGACATCGGGGCGCACGTCGTCCCATGCGCAGCAGAACATCCGCCCGGTCCGGCCGAGGCCGGTCTGGATCTCGTCGGCCATGAAGGCCACCCCGTGGGTGGTGCAGAGTTCGCGTGTGCGGGCCAGGTAGCCGTCCGGGGGCACGATCACCCCGCCCTCCCCCTGGATCGGCTCCACCAGAAAGCCGACCGTGTGCTCGGTGAGCGCCGCCTCGAAGGCCTCCGCGTCGCCGTACGGCACCTCGACGAAGCCGGGCGTGAACGGTCCGAAGCCGTCCCGGTACTGTGCTTCCGACGAGAAGCCCACGATGGTGGTGGTGCGTCCGTGGAAGTTGTTCGAGCAGACGATGATCTCGGCCTTGCCGTCGGGGACCCCCTTCACCTGGTATCCCCACTTGCGGACCATCTTGATCGCCGTCTCGACCGCCTCCGCCCCGGTGTTCATCGGGAGCGCCCGCTCGTAGCCGGTCACCGCGCACAGCCGGCGGAGGAAGGCGCCCATGCGGTCGTTGTGGAAGGCGCGCGACGTGAGGGTGAGGCGGTCCATCTGTTCGCGCGCTGCGGCGATGATCCGCGGGTGGCGGTGGCCCTGGTTCAGCGCCGAGTAGGCCGCGAGCATGTCGAGGTAGCGCCGCCCTTCGACGTCGTGCACCCAGACGCCCTCTCCGCGTTCGAGCACCACCGGGAGCGGCTGGTAGTTGCGCGCGCTGTAGCGATCGGCTTCCCGGAGGAAGCGCTCCGAGGGGGTGGGGGTCATCGGGAACTCCGGGAAGGGTCGGGAGGGGGCTCGTGGAGGGACGATACCGGGGGGCGCGGGCGCCGGTCCACCTCGAGGCGGAAGATGTCGGGGCGGGCGTAGTGGCCGGTGACGTCGAAATCGAAGCGCGCGCGCACGGTGGCGCCCGGATCGAGGTCGGCGACGAGGGTGCCGGCCTTGCCCTCGAGCGGGCCCGCCAGCAGCTCGCCGAGGGGGCCGTAGATCGCGCTTCCTCCGACCGAGAGAACCTCGGGCCAGGCCTCGAGTTCGTGCAGGACCTCGAGGTCGTCGGGGTACATCGACCGCGTCACGTACTGGTTGCAGCCGAGCACGTGGCAGCGCCCCTCGAGGGCGATGTGCTGGAGCGTCGACTGCCAGCGGGGGCGCGCGTCGGCGGTGGGGGCGAGGTAGATCTCCACCCCGTCTCCGTAGAGGGCCATCCGGGCGAGGGGCATGTAGTTCTCCCAGCAGATCAACCCGCCGATCCGTCCGAGCGGCGTGTCGAGGACGGGGAGCGTGCTCCCGTCGCCCTCCCCCCAGATCAGCCGCTCGGCGGCCGTCGGCTTGAGCTTGCGATGCTTGCCCAGGAGCCGCCCGTCGGGACCGAAGTAGAGGAGCGTGCAGTAGAGGGTGCCCCCGACCCGGGCGCGCTCGATCACCCCGACGGCGAGGACGACCCCCGCCGCGGCCGCGGCCTCTCCCATCCGGAGGGTCTCGGGTCCGGGGACCGCGATCGCTCCTGCGTGGTACCGCTCCCACAGCCGGCGTCCTGCCGGGGTTCGCCCACCCACCGCCGTCCCGAAGGACAGTCCCCAGGGGTAGCCACCCACGTAGGCCTCGGGGAAGACGACGAGTTCCGCACCGCGCGCCGCCGCTGCAGCCGTTTCGTCGACCACCCGGCGCACCGCCGTGGGCGTGTCGAAGAAGACGGCCTCGGGCTGGACCACCGCCACCCGCGTCACCACCCCGCCTCCCCGTGGAGCAGTTCGAGCACGACCTCACCCACCATGGCAAGCGTGGCGGGCCGGGTCTTACGTTATTTGGTACCGGGCATATGTTCTTTAGAATTCTGATGAGACTATTTTTTGC
>CAYORZ010000203.1:0-4247 GCA_964406485.1 uncultured Gemmatimonadaceae bacterium
GTACTCCCGGAGGGGGTCGGGGGTTCTTCGCGCCCCTCGAGCCACCGCGCGAGAGCCGCGCACAGGGCGGGAAGGGTCACCGGCTTGGCCAGGTAGTCGTCCATCCCGGCGGCCCGCGCCCGCTCCTGCCCCGTGTCGTGGTCATCGGCCGACAGCGCCACGATGGGGACCGCGTGGAGGTCGGGGTGGGTGCGCAGCTCCCGCGCGGCCTCGTAGCCGTCGACTCCCGGCATCCGCCCGTCGAGGAGGATCAGGTCGAAGGGGCCCGCGGCGAGGGCCGCCGCGACCGCCGCCGCGCCATCGGGAACCGCCGTCACCCGGCACCCGAGCTTCTCGAGCATGGCGGTGGCCACAAGGGTGTTGACCGGATCGTCCTCGGCCAGGAGGACGCGCGGAGCGTCGCCCGGCGTTTCGGGGCGGGCGGCGTCACCGCCGGCGGGAGTGCCCCCGACCCCTCGGGCGGGCGGCGTTGCGCCGGCGTGCGCGCGCGCCTCCCCTCCCAGGGCGGCGAGGAATCGGTGCAGCGCTACCGGCTTCGGCGCCCACCCGTCGAACCCCGCGTCGAGCAGCTCGGTGGCGCGGGCGCGGCGGCCCGGATCGAGGAGCGCGACAAGGCGGGGGGCGCCCGCGGCCCGGCGGCGCTTCGCATCGGCCGCGCTCCGGAGCACCGACGTCCCGCAGCGGCCATCGATCACGAGGGCGCCCCGGGGGTCGGCGTTCCGGACCCACCGGTGCACCGCCTCGGGCGCGATCACCCGCGGCGTTCCTCCTGCCGCCGCGATGATGTCGACCAGCACTTCCGACAGCCGCACGCCCGGAACCGCCAGCGCCACCTCCCGTCCCGCGATCCCGTCGCCCCCGGCGGGGGGAGCTGCCGGCCGCGCGCCCCCCACCGGGAGGGGCACCGTGAGGGTGAAGGTCGACCCCACCCCCGGCGTCGACACCGCCACCACCTCGCCCCCCATCAGGTGGGCAAGCCGGCGGCTGATTGAGAGGCCGAGGCCCGTCCCCCCGGCGCGTCGTCCCGCACCGTCGGACACCTGGGTGAACTGCTCGAAGATCGCCTCGAGTCGGTCGGGGGCGATCCCCACCCCCGAGTCCTCGACCGACACCGCGAGCTGCCCCTCGTCGCCGCCCCGAACCCCCACGACGACATGGCCGGCGTCGGTGAAGCGGATGGCGTTGGCGACGAGGTTGAGCACGATCTGCCGGAAGCGCCCCGCGTCGCCGTGCACGACAGGGGGGACCGCGTCATCGATGCGGAGCACGAGGTCGACGGGGGCGTCGGCCACCTGGGGCGCCAGTAGTTCGAGAATGTCTTCGAGGGTTCGCCGGAGGTCGAAGTCGGCTCGATCGAGCTCCAGCCGCCCCGCTTCCAGCCTGGAGAAGTCGAGCACGTCGTTGACGATCGCCCGGAGGGCGTCGGCCGAACGCATCACCACCTCGGCCTGTTCCCGCTGCTCGGGACGGAGGTCGCTGTCGAGGAGGAGCGCCGTCATTCCGAGCAGGCCGTTGATCGGCGTCCGGATCTCGTGACTCATGTGCGCGAGGAAGTCGGCCTTCTCGCGGGCGAGGGCGCGCGCCTCGGCTTCGGAGGCGCAGAGGGCGCGCGTGCGCTCCGCCACGGTGATCTCGAGGTCGCGACTGTACGACTCCAGTTCTGCGTAGAGGTGCGCCGACTCGATCACCGACGAGCAGTGCGTGAGGACGGTCGAGAGGACTTTCTGTGCGACGTGCGGCACGAAGCTCTCCCCGCGGGGAAGGAGGCCCACGAACATTCCGAGAACGCGCGAGGGGGTGGCCAGGGCGTGGAGCACCACCCAGCAGCCCGCGCGCGACGACGGCACGATCAGGGGGCGCGCTTCGTAGAGGGCCGCGGCGAAACGCCCCTCGCGGATCAGGGCGTCGACCTCGGCCTGCACGAGGGAACGCCCCGACTCGGGGTCGACGCCCGCGAGCGAGAACCCCAGGCCGTCGTCGTCGACGGCGAGGAGCGCCACCGCCTCGAAGTCGGCGACGCGGTGGAAGAGGGGCGCCGCCCGCGGAAAGATCGCGGTGGCGTCGGCGCCCCGCCCACCGCTGTCGGTGTCCCGCCCCAGGGTCGTGACCGCCCCGAGGGCCGAGGCCACCCAGTCGAGCACTTCCATCGTGGCGGCCTCGTGCGCGAGAAGAGGCGGGACGGCCCCCTCCGGCGGTCGCGTCATGCCGCCCCCAGGAGGTGACGGGCCGCCTCGACCTGGCCGTCTACCTCGTCGACGAGGGCGGGGACGAGGTCGATGGAGAGCCCCAGGCGCGCCCACGCCTCGGGGCGGAAGGCGGGCACGCAGCCGTCCCCCGACCACCCCCACCCGAGGGCGTGGGCCATCACTTCGGCGACATGCACCGCCGATGCCTCGTCGACGTGGCGACCGGCACCGACGGGGTCGTGGTGCCAGGCGACGGCCTGCCGGAGCGCTTCGGGGAGCCGCCAGGCCCGCATCAGCGCCGCGCCGATCTCGCAGTGGTCGGTTCCGGTGACCGCCCGCTCGCAGACGATCTGCGGCTCACCGGTGGCGCGCACCCGGGCGGCGACCTCGCTCGCGAGCTCCCGCGCGCCCCCCATGAGCACGAGACTGCCGATCTCGTGCAGGAGTCCCGCGACGAAGTAGCGCTCCACATTGTCGACTCCCCGCTGGTGCGCGATCACCCGCGCCGTCACCCCGCACGCCAGCGAATGGAGCCAGAACCCCTCGAGGTCGAGGGTGTCGTGCGGCAGGGGCGTGAAGGCCGAGAGGATCGAGGTGGCGAGGGCCAGGTCGCGGATCTGGGCCGTCCCGACCACGGTCACCGCCTTCGATACCGACTCGATCGGCTGGGTGAAGCCGAAGAAGCCGGAATTCACCAGGCGGAGCAGCCGGCTGGTCAGCCCGGGGTCCTCGCTGATCACGCGCGCGATGTCGGCCGACCCGCAGTGGGGGTGAGCGAGGACCGTGTTCATCCGGTGATAGACGAGGGGGGGAGAGGCGAGATGGGCCACCCGCCCCGCAATGGCTTCAGCACGCGGATTCATCGCTCCGGCATCCCTCCCGCGCCGGTGGCCCCGGGGGCGGCCGCCCCCCCGCCCCGGCGGGCGAGCCACCGGATGCGGCGCTCCACCGCGAGCTCGGCCAGGCGATCGCCCCCTCGCCCCCGAGTGTCGACCGAGATTGAAGTTCACTTGATCTACGGCGCCGGCCGTGCCACCCTCTCCCCTCCCGGCGCGACTCCCCGGACCGTATTCTCCAGAGGTCCCTCGTCTTCTCCCACACCCCCTCCCCATGCGTCTTTCGCGACTCCTCCCCGTCATCCCCCTCCTGATCGCCGGAGCTGCGGTCGACGTCTCTGCTCAGACCTTCCCGACCGACGACCCGGTGATCCGCCAGATCTGGGAGCTCGGCATGACCGACCAGTCGAGGGTCGAGGGCCTGGCCCAGGCGCTCCTCGACTCCATCGGTCCCCGCCTCACGGGAAGCCCGGCAAACGACGCCGCCAACGAGTGGGTGCTGGAGCGGTACGCCTCGTGGGGAATCGAGGCCCGGAAGGAGCAGTACGGGACGTGGCGCGGGTGGGACCGCGGGTGGACGCATATCGACCTCGTCGAGCCCCGGGTACGCACGCTGAACGGGACGATGCTCGCCTGGAGCCCGGGCACCGACGGGCCGGTCGAGGGAGACATCGTCGCCTTCCCGACCACGATCGCGAGTCCCGACGAACTGCAGGCGTGGGCCGCCGGGATCGCCGGGCGCTTCGTCGCCCTCTCGGCCCCCGAACCCACCTGCCGCGCTCCGGAAAGCTGGAGCGCGCTTGCGACCCCCGAGTCGTGGGAGCGGATGCAGGCGACCCGCCGGGAGAACTCCCTCGAATGGGCCATGGCGATCCGCGCCGCCGGCGGACAGGGGGCGGTCGTGCGCGCCATCGAGGAAGCCGGCGCGGCCGGGGTCCTCACCGGACGGTGGTCGGAGGGGTGGGGAGCGAACAAGATCTTCGACGCCCCGACGCGCGACATCCCGGCCATCCACCTCGGTTGCGAGGACTACGGCCTCGTCCACCGGCTCGCCACGAACGAGCAGGGACCGCGGCTCCGTCTCGACGCGCAGGCCGAATTCCTCGGCGACGTGCCGGTCTACAACGTGATCGGCACCCTCCCCGGCACCGAGCTGCCCGACGAATATGTCGTGCTCACGGCGCACCTGGACTCGTGGGACGGCGGCTCGGGCGCGACCGACAAC
>CAYORZ010000204.1:0-4208 GCA_964406485.1 uncultured Gemmatimonadaceae bacterium
GACGTGGCCTTCACCTTCCGGCGCGCCATGGATCCGGCCACCGGCTTCACCAACAGCGCGTGGTTCCACCAGATGAACCCGGAAGGCAACGAGTTCGTCGACGGGCGCACGATCCGCTTCGACTACCCCCCCCACGCGGAGTCGCTGCACCCCTTTGCCAACCTCCCGATCATGCCCGTGCACCTCCTGGGCGACGTCCCCCCCGAAGAGCTGCGCGACCACCCGTTCGCCACCGAGTGCCCGGTCGGATCGGGGCCCTACCTCTTCGAGTCGATGCGCGCGGGCGACCAGTGGGTCCTGCGTGCGAACCCGGGCTTTCCCGAAGCGCTGGGAGGCCGCCCCTTCCTCGACCGCTACGTCTACCGGGTGATCACGAGTTCGGCCACCCGCGCGGGAGAACTCGCGGCAGGGGGCGTCGATGTCGCCCTCTCGCTGGAGCCGGCCGACGCGCCGATGGTCGAGGGTAACCCCGCCCTGCGCCTCGCCGCGATCCCCTCCCGTTCGTATGCCTTCGTGGGGTGGAACACCCGGCTTCCTCAGCTCTCCGACGCCCGCGTGCGGACGGCGCTGGCGATGGCCACCGACCGGGGCACCCTCGTCGAGACCCTCCGTGGGGCGTACGGGACGGTGGCCGAGACGGGGATTCCCGACTTCCACTGGGCCCACGACCCCGACCTCGTCGGTCCCCCCCACGATCCCGCGCGGGCGCGCGCGCTCCTCGACGAAGCAGGGTGGGTGGACCGCGACGGCGACGGCGTTCGTGAAAACGCCGACGGACTCCCGCTCCGCATCGCCATGATCACCAACGCCAACACCGAACGGGAGAGCATCGGGCGGGTCCTGGTCGACCAGCTCGCGGCGGTCGGGGTCGAGGTCGACTTCCGGGTGCTCGACGTCGGTGCCCTCCAGCAGCGGGTGATGGTGCCGGGAGCGCGTGATTTCGGGGCGCTCATCATGGGGTTCTCGCCCGACTTCAACATCGACGAGACCACCTTCTTCCACTCCGACGCCGTCGACCACCCCTTCGGCTGGTCGGCCCTGGCCGATCCGGAAATCGACCGCCTCCTCGACACGCTCCCCCTGATCCCGAGCCGGGAGGAGGCGCTCCCGTACTGGGCCGAGTACCAGGAGCGCATCGTCGAGGCGCAACCCTTCATGTACCTCTACTACTCGCTGCGGCTGAACGGGGTGCGGGCGGAACTGGCGGGGGTGGAGTTCGACCGGCGGGGAGACCTCATGGAGGCGGCCCGCTGGTACCGGGATCCCGCCGGCCGATGAGTCGACCGCCCGGGTGCTGAGCTACGTCGTCCGCCGGCTGCTCGTCGCTCTCCTCCTCGCCTTCGGGGTGGCGACGGTCACCTTCGCCCTGGTCTGGTTCTCTCCCGGAGACGACCGGGCCGAGCTTCTCCTCAGCGGGGTGGCCGACGTTCCGGTGGCCGAGGAGCCGAGCCTCGGGGAAGCCTACGGAGGGTGGATCGCGGGGTTGGCCACCGGCGACCTCGGCCGCTCGCGCACGCGGGGATCGGTAGCCGAGCGCTACCGCGACGTCCTCCCGCACACCCTCGCCCTCTCCGGTCTGGGACTCTTCCTGGCCGTCACGCTGGGGGTGGGGGCGGGGGTGCTCCAGGCGGCGCGGCCCGGGAGCGGTACCGATCGCGCCCTCGGGGTCATCACGGTGGGATTCTACGCCGCCCCCTCCTTCTGGGTGGGGATCCTTCTCGCGGGACTCTTCGTCTACCTGCCGATCCAGGTGGGGGGTGCCCCCCTCCTTCCCCTCTCGGGAGTGGCGCCTCCGGGGGGTGCGGAGTCCCTCGCCGACTACCTCCCCTACCTCGTGCTCCCCGCACTCACCCTGGGGTTGGTGCTGGGGGCGGGGATCGCCCGCTTCACCCGGGCCGGGATGCTCGACGTGCTGGAGCGGGACCACGTGCGCGCCGCGCGGGCGCGGGGTGTCGGCGAAGTGCGCGTCCTCTTCCGCCACGGGCTGCGCGCGACCCTCCTCCCCCTGATCTCGCTCCTCGGGGTGTATCTGCCGCTTCTCCTCACGGGTGCCGTCTTCGTCGAGGTGGTCTTCGAGCGGGTCGGGGTAGGGCGGACGATGGTCGACGCGATCGCGCGCCAGGACCTCCCGATGGTGGTCGGCGGGGCGCTCATCTTCGGCTTCGCCACGGTGGCGGGCAACCTCGTGGCCGACCTCCTCTACGGGTGGGCCGACCCCCGCATCGGAGACGCCCGTGGCTGAGAGAGCCCCGAGGGCTCCCGGCGTGTGGTCGCGGGTCGCAGGCGACCGGTGGGCACAGGGGGGGATGCTGATTCTCGCGGCCTTCGCGCTCCTCGCCGTCGCGGGTCCGGCGCTCCTCCTCCCCGACGACGGGGCGGTGCGCACCCTCGCGACGGCTGTCGCCAACGAGCCCCCCTCCCGCCTCCACCCGATGGGTACCGACGCGATCCGCACCGACGTCTTCGAGCGCTACCTCGACGGCGCTCGCGCCACCCTGGGCATCGGCCTCCTCGCCGGGATCGGCGGAGCGCTCCTCGGCGTCGTGGTGGGGGCGGGGGCCGGCTTCCTCGGAGGGTGGGTCGACCGGGTCGCCATGCGGGCGGTCGACTTCTTCATCGCGCTGCCCAAGCTGGTCCTCCTGGTGGCGCTGGCCGCGATCCACGACCTCGGTCCCCTCTCGCTCGGCTTCTTCATTGCCCTCGTGCAGTGGCCCACGATGGCCCGCATCGTCCGGGGCGACGTGAAAGGGGTCATGCAACTCGACTTCGTGGCCGCCCTCCGCTCCCTCGGGGTGCGCCCGGCCCGGATCCTCTTCGGCCATGTGCTCCCCAACGTGCAGTCGTCGATCCTGGCAGGGACGGTGCTCGGGGTGGCCAACGCCCTCCTGATCGAGGCGGGGCTCGCCTTTCTCGGACTCGGACTTGCCGACGGCTCGTGGGGAGGGCTGATCCGGAGCGGGCGCGTGCTCTTTCCCCACTGGTGGATCGGGGGCTTCGCCGGCGCCTCTCTGGTGGTGGTGGTGATCGCGCTCAACCTGGTGGCCGACGCGGTGCGCGACGCCTTCGATCCGCGGATGGAGAGCGAGCGGTGAAGGCGGCGCCCCTCCTCGCCGTGCGCGACCTCACCGTCCGGGTTCCGGGCCCGGAGGGCGCGCGCGTCCCGGCGGTCGACGGGGTCTCGTTCACCCTCGCCACCGGCGAACGGCTGGGCATCGTCGGGGAGTCGGGTGCCGGGAAATCGCTGACCACCCTGGCGCTCCCCGGACTCCTCCCGCGCGGGGTGACGGTGAGTCCCGGCTCGTCGATCCGGCTCGGGGGGGACGAGCTCGTCGGCGCCCCGCCCTCGCGCCTGCGGAGGGTGCGGGGGGGGCGGCTGGCGATGGTCTTTCAGGACGCCTCACAGGCGCTCAACCCGGTGCTGACCGTCGGCGCTCACCTGTGCGAGGTACTGGCGCTGCACCGGGGGCTGCGAGGGCGCGGGGCCGTTCGCGAAGGGGTGCGGCTCCTCGCCGAAGTGGGACTGCGGGACCCCGAGCGGGTCTACCACAGTCCTCCGCACCGCCTCTCGGGAGGCATGCGCCAGCGGGCAGGGATCGCCCTGGCTCTCGCGGGCGCCCCCGAGATCCTGGTCGCCGACGAGCCCACATCGGCGCTCGACGTCACGGTCCAGGCCCGGATCCTCGAACTCCTCGTCCGTCTCTCGGACGAACGGAGCCTTGCTCTCGTCCTCGTCAGCCACGACCTGGCCGTGATCGCGCAGAGCTGTCACCGGGTGGTGGTCCTGCACGCGGGAAGGGTCGTCGAGGAGGGAGCCGTCGCCGAGGTGCTCGCCCGCCCCCTCCACCCCTACACGGCGGCGCTGCTCGAGGCGCGCCCCCGACTCGAGGGTCCCCGTCGCCTTCCGGCCCCGATTCCGGGCGTCATGCCTCTCCCCGGACAGTGGCCGGCGGGGTGTCGCTTCCACCCCCGCTGTCCGCACGTCATGGACGTCTGCCGCGCGCTCGCGCCCGTCACGGCCGACCACGCGGGGCATCGGGTGGCCTGCCACCTGCATCCGCCCGAAGCCCTCGCTGCAGGAGAGGGAGCGCCGCCTGTTTCCCCCTCGCTCCGGCAGCCCTCCCCGGCGCCCGCCCCCGCGACGGAGGGGGGTGCGACGGCGGGGGGCGCCGACCCCCTCCTCCGCATCCGCGATCTGCGGGTGCACTATC
>CAYORZ010000205.1:0-4204 GCA_964406485.1 uncultured Gemmatimonadaceae bacterium
CAGGGGGCCTGGCCGAGAAGGCGGGGGATCAGGTCGAGCCCGGAGTCGGCTCCCAGGCGGAGGTCGACGAAGGCCAGATCGTACAACCCTTCGCGGGTGCGGGCCATCGCCTCTTCGGCGCTGGCCGCGAGGGTCACCGTGTGGTCGTCTCGTTCGAGGCAGAGGGCCAGGACCTCACGGACCGATTCATCGTCATCCACCACCAGGATCTCGAGATGGGTCGCTCCGGCCTCACCCATGGGCACGCTCCGCAAGAGGGGGGCAGATGGAAGGTACGATACGGCGCATCCGGCTCTCCGGCCACGGGGTAGGGCTGCGTACGAGCGGCCGCTATTGTCGGCAAGCGGCGTGCCACGCAGCCCCACTCGCGTCGTGGACTCAGTCGGGGCGCGTACGGGTCGGGAGGCGGACCGTGATGCGGGTCCCGACACCGATCGCACTCTCGAGGTCGACTTCGCCCCCCAGTTCCTGCGCGGCTTCGCGCACGATGGCCAGTCCGAGCCCGCTTCCCGGACGTTCGTCATCGACCTGGACGGAGCGGTGGAAGACGGCTTCGTGGAACTCGCTCGAGATTCCCACGCCGTTGTCGTCCACCACGACGACCACCGCATCGCCGACCACTTCGGCCGACAGATGGACCCGGGCATCGGAGCGATTCGGGTCGGAGTACTTGATCGAGTTCTCGATGAGGTTCGTCAGGATCAGCCGCGCCGGGCCGCCATCGACCAGGGCTGTGGGGAGCGCATCGACCCGGATGTCGACCCCCCTCCGCTCGGCTTCCAGCCGGAGTCCGGTGACGGCGCGCCGCACCACCTCGTCGACGGGGGCGGGCCGGGTCGCGGGGAAGCCGGAGGCGGTCCGGAACGACGACATGCCCCGCACGTCCTGGACCGATCTGAGGGCGTCGTCGAGGGAGCGTTCGACGAGGGTGAAGATCCGCTCCCGCAGTGCGTCGTCGGCATCCGGCATCTGCTCGAGCATGAGGAGCGCGGTTTCGGCGGCGCCGAGCCGGTTCTTGATCTCGTGGGTGAGGGTACGGCCGAACTCCCCCAGCATGCGCCCCCGCTCGGCCACCCTCCGCCGGTATACCTCGCGGACGTGTGCGTCGAGCGCCGCGATCGCGAGCCGCACCGAGCGCTTGACAGCGAGCACCACGGCCAGGGGGTCAGGGGCGGAATCCAGGTCGCCCAGGGCCTCGTTTCCGTGGCACACCAGCCGCTCGGCAACCTCGTTGGTGGGGTCTACCCCGACGTGCGGTTGCTCGCCCTTCTCCCGGGCCTCGTCGACCACCCTCCGCGCCTCGATCAACACCTCCGAGATCACGTCGGCAGGCGCCGTCTCGGGACCCCCGGCCGCGATGAGCTGGTCGAGGGCAGTGAGGAGCGCCTTCATCCGGGGCCGCCTCCGTCGGGGCCCACGAGCGAACCCACGACCTCGACGAGCGTCGAGGGAGACACCGGTTTGCGCAGCACGGCGCGGACGTGCGGGTGGTGGCGGAGGGCTTCGGCCGCGTCACGGTCGGCCGTGAACGCCACGACCGGAGGGGCCGCGCTACCCAGACGCTGCTTCAGTTCGCGCGCGAGCTCGGGTCCGTCCATGCGGGGCATGTGAACATCGGTCAGGACGAGGTCCGGCTGTTCCTGGAGGGCGGACTCGAGTCCGTCTGCTCCATCCACGGCCAGGAGAACCTCGAAGCCGGCGACCTCGAGAGCGAGTCCGATCACCTCGCGTGCATGGCCTTCGTCATCGACCACCAGGACACGCGCTGGGGCCGAGCTTCCTTCAATATGCACGACAGTATTTCATGATGCAGGACCTCGGGGGCGCCCGGCGGGGATCCGGGCTGTGAGGGCGTCGGGGCCGCCGGAGCGAGATCGCATGATCTGGAGATCACCGCCGATCGAGGTGGCGGCCTCGCGGGCCAGCCACAACCCCAGTCGGGCAGGATCGATGGTGTCTCCAGGATCGGCCAGCCAGGCCTCCATCAGGACTTCTCCGTGAAAGGGGGTGAGGAAGGGGCGGTCGGCCGACACGGTGACTTCGACGTGGTCGCCGTCTTCGGGGCGGGTGACCTCGAGGCGGAGGACCGATCCGCCCGCAGCCCGCACGAGGTGGGTGCCCACATCGAGCATGTTGTTGAGGATCACCTGGGCGCGGCGGGCGTCGACGTGCGCGGTCGGAACCGTGCCGACGTCTTCGAGGGCAACCCCCGCGCGGTCGCTCACGATCCGGTGGCGTGCGACGGTATGGCGTACGAGTTCGTGGAGGACCGCGCTGACCTCGGAGACCTAGCGGGGATCCTCGGCGGTGACGAGGCGCACGTCGAAGACGGCTCGCCGGGCGGCGACGACGGCCTCTTTCAGCAGGAGCTGCAGCCGCACGCGATCGGCGGCGTCGAGTCCCTCCTCCCGGCGGAGCACCTCGAGCGCGGTGTGGGCCGCGTGGATCCGGTTGCGGATCTCGTGCGAGAGGGCCTCGCCGAAGACGGCGATCGAGAAGGCCTCGTCGGCCTCGATCCGGTGGCGCCAGCTGCGAAAGGTCCGCTGACTCCTCCGCACGAGAAGCTGGGTGGCGTCGAGGACGGCGGCGGCGCTGCGGGCCTGGTCGTGGCGGGAACGTTGCGTCTGTCGAGTGACCTGGTGAACGGCGCGGTCGGCCAGGGCGTTCAGGGCGGCGGTGAAGTCCCGCTCCGGAAAGTCCCACCGGCGCCACGCGGCGACGAGGGTCGCCAGGGGGGCGCGGGTGCGCGTCTCGAAGTCGGCCCCGACCCCGTCCCGGGAGGCGAGCACCGCCTCGGTGATCGCCCGCGCCGCGTCGCGGATCGGCCCGCTGGTGTCGAAACGCGGTGCGCCCGGTTGGTCCTCCTTCCGGATGCGCTCGGCGAGGAGCGCACCGAGGTCGGGAGCCACCTCGGCCAACCCCGAGGCCGGGGTGGTGTCGACCTTCGTCACGGGGCCTTCTCGCCGTCGGCGGCGTTGCTCCCGTTGGCGAGGGCCTCGCGCAGCGCGCGGATCAGATCTTCGGGACGCACGGGCTTCTCGAGCACTTCGACGAAACGTTGCCGCGTCGCGGCGGGGAGCGCGCGGGCCGAGACGCTCCCGGTGGCCGCCACGATGGGAATGTCGCCCGTATCGGCGCGCTGCTGGAGGGTCCGGGCGACGTCGACCCCGCTGAGGCCCGACATCACGAGGTCGGCAAGAATCACATCGGGGTGTTCTGCCACCGCGCGATCCAGTCCTTCCTCAGCCCCCGACGCCTCGAGCACCTCGAATCCTGCGGATTCGAGGACGAGTCGGAAGATCGCACGCGTCTCGGGGTGATCCTCGACGAGGAGGACAGTGGGGTGCCTGGCCATGATCCGGGGGGGGCGTTGGTAGGGATTCGCGCACTGATGCACGACATCACCTGCGGTTTACGCAACCCTCATGCCAATGATTCCGCCCCCGGCGGCAGGGGGCACAGGTCCTTCATCGCCAGACGATACAGGGAGTTGCGCTCGTCGGCCGCGGCGCGTCTGCCCCCCGGGACCGGGCGCGCCGTCTGCCACCGCAGCGGCCGCGCAGGCGGGTGCGGCACACCGGTTGCATCCCGGAGGCGGCATCGTGATGCCCCTTCTCTCGCACGGAGTCCGCTACCATGCTCGGTCTAGCCATCACCTTTCTCGTCATCGCCCTCATCGCCGCTGTCCTCGGGTTCGGTGGTATCGCGGGGACCGCCGCCGGCCTCGCGAAGCTGGCCTTCTTCGTCTTCATCGTGATGGCGGTGCTCGCCTTCCTCTTCTGACGCGGCGCCGTGGCCGGCCCCCCCGCAAAGCCCGGAGGGGGCCGGCGGGGCCGGGGGGCGGATCGCGGCTGCTTGATCCAACTCATGGCCGGACGGTACCTTGCGGGTCCGCCACGCAGTCCCCCGAGACCGCAGGTGCGCTCCTTCGGGGGCGCGTGCGACGTCTCGTCCCCCCCGCTCCGTCGCAACCGCTCCGGCCATGGCACCCTCCGAGGACACCCCGCTGATGCAGCAGTGGCGGGAGGTGAAGCGCCGCCACCGCGATGCCCTGGTCTTCTTTCGCGTGGGAGACTTCTACGAGCTCTTCCACGGCGATGCCGAAGAGGGGGCACGGCTGCTCGGGCTCACCCTGACGAGCCGCAACAACGGGGCGGCCGCCCGGGTCCCCCTGGCCGGGATCCCGGTCAAGGCGCTTGACGAG
>CAYORZ010000206.1:0-1970 GCA_964406485.1 uncultured Gemmatimonadaceae bacterium
TCCTTCGAGCAGGCCACGGGGATCGATGTCATCATCGACGACACTCCCGAAGCGGTGGTCCTCTCGGGCTTCGACCCGATCCGTCGCGAGGTGGCGCGCCTCGCCCTCGAGCGGCTGGTCGACGACGGCCGCATCCACCCCGGCCGGATCGAGGAGACCGTCGAGCGGGCCCGCGCAGACCTCGAGCAGTCGATGACCGATGCCGCCGAGGAAGTGCTGTACGAACTCGGTGTCCACGGGGTGCACCCCGAGATCGTGCAGGTGCTCGGGCGGCTGCGCTTCCGGACGTCGTACGGCCAGAACCAGCTGCAGCACGCCCGCGAGGTGGCGATGCTCGCCGGGAGCATGGCCGACGAGATGGGACTCGACGGCGCCATCACTCGCCGCGCCGGCCTCCTGCATGACGTGGGGAAGGGACTCACCCACGACCACGAGGGCACCCACGTCGAACTCGGCTGGAGGCTCTGCCGGAAGCACGGCGAGGGCGAGGTCGTGCTCAACGCGATCCGCGCGCACCACGACGAGGAACCGCACCGCTTCGCCGAGACCTTTCTCGTGACCGCGGCCGACGCGATCAGCGGCTCCCGCCCCGGGGCGCGCCGGGAGGCGTTCGAGGGATACGTGAAGCGGCTCGAGAGCCTCGAGGAAATCGCCATGGAGCAGGCCGGGGTGGTGCGCTGCTTCGCGATCCAGGCGGGGCGCGAACTCCGGGTGATGGTCGAGCCCGACGAGGTCGGTGACGTCGAGATGGCGCAGATCTCGCAAGCGGTGGCACGCCGGATCGAAGACGAACTCCAGTACCCGGGGCAGATCAAGATCGTCGTCGTACGCGAGACGCGGGCCGTCGATTTCGCCCGCTGACCCCCCGGGGGCGGGTCGCCTGGGAGCGGCGCACGCCGGTCGGGCCGCCACGGACGGCTGAGCGATCCCCCGCGACGGGTTATATTGACCGCGCACTCCCCCCTCCACCCCGGCACAGGAGCCACCGACATGGCGGCACAGCTCATCTCCGGTCGCGAGATCGCGGCCTCGATCCGCACCGAGCTCGCCGAGCGCGTGGCCCGGCTCCGGGAAGAGACGGGACGGGTCCCGGGCCTGGCCACCGTCCTCGTGGGAGAGGATCCGGCCAGCCAGTCCTATGTGCGGATGAAAAACGTCGCCGCCCGCGAGGCGGGGATCCATTCGGAGCAGATCACCCTCCCCGTCGAGACAGCGGAAGACGAACTGCTCGGCGTGGTCCAGGGGCTGAACGCCCACCCCGACATCCACGGGATCCTCGTGCAACTGCCGCTGCCCGCGCAGATCGACGAGCAGCGGGTGCTCGAGGCGATCGACCCGGCGAAAGACGTCGATGGCTTCCACCCCGTCAATGTGGGGCGGCTCTCGACCGGGGCCGACGACGTGCTCGCCCCGTGCACGCCCTGGGGAGTGATCCAGCTCCTGCTCCGCACCGGCAACGCCCCGCGTGGAAAGCACTGCGTCGTCGTGGGGCGGTCCAACATCGTGGGACGACCGATGGCTTCGCTCCTCCTTCGTCGCGGCGAGGGAGGCGATGCCACGGTCACCGTCGCGCACAGCCGGACGCCGGATCTGGGGGCGATCACCCGGATGGCCGACATCCTGATCGTGGCAGTCGGGCGTCCCGGCACCATCACGGCCGAGATGGTGCGGCCCGGTGCGGTCGTGATCGACGTTGGCGTGAACCGGGTCGACGCACCCGGCACGGAGCGGGGGTACCGCCTGGTCGGCGACGTCGACTTCGAGGGCGTGCGTGAGGTCGCGTCGTGGATCACGCCGGTGCCCGGAGGGGTGGGTCCGATGACCATCACGATGCTCCTCTCCAACACGATCGACGCCTTCGAACGCACCCTCGGGGGCTGAGCGGATGCGGCGAGACGACGCCACCCTCGACCTGTTCGCGACCGAGCCCGCGCACGGCGCCGAGAGCGCAGACGGCACCCCGGAGCGCA
>CAYORZ010000206.1:1980-2979 GCA_964406485.1 uncultured Gemmatimonadaceae bacterium
ACCGAACCGGCCGGCGCAGCCGCGCAGACGGCCCGCACCGACGCGGCCGGGGAAGGGGCGTCGGCAGAGGCCGGCGAGCGGGCCGCCGAAGCGTCCGCGCCCGACATCGCGGACACGGACCGCCCCCCGCGGGTCCCGCCCCGCGACGAGGTACAGGTGTGGACCGTCTCGCAGGTGAACCGGGCGGTGCGGCAGCTCCTCGAGGGGCAGCTGGTGCCTCTCTGGATCGGGGGAGAGGTGGCCAACTGGAAGCGCTACCGTTCCGGGCACCGCTACTTCACCCTCAAGGACGACCGCGCCCAGCTGCGCGCCGTCATGTGGCGCGCCGACGCCGCACGGCTCCCGATCGACCCCGACGACGGCATGGAGGTGCGGGTCTGGGGCTCGCTCACCCTCTACGAGGCCCGGGGGGAGTATCAGTTCGTCGCCCGCCGGCTCGAAGCCGCAGGGTCGGAAGGACTGTGGCGCATCGCCTTCGAGAAACTCCGCACCCGCCTGGAGGCCGAAGGGCTCCTCGCTGCGGAGCGCAAGCGGCCGCTCCCCCGCTTCCCCCGCACCGTGGGCGTCGTCACGTCGACCGGAGGGGCGGCGCTGCGCGACGTCCTCTCCGTGATCGGGCGACGGGCTCCCTGGACCCGGGTCGTGGTCGCCGGCGCGCGCGTCCAGGGCGACGGCGCCGCCCTCGAGATCGCCGAAGCACTGCACGCCGTCACCCGTTCGGCCGACCTCGACGTGGTGATCGTGGGGCGGGGCGGGGGATCGATCGAGGACCTCTGGGCCTTCAACGAGGAAGCCGTGGCCCGCGCCATCGCCGGGTCTTCCCTCCCGGTGATGTCGGGTGTCGGTCATGAGATCGATTTCACCATCGCTGATTTTGTGGCGGATCGTCGGGAACCCACGCCCAGTGCCGCTGCGGAAAACGCCGTGCCCGATGGTTTTGCGCTGAGGCGTCACCTGGAGCGCTTGCAAGACTCGTTCGAAACAAAAACCGAATACGCT
>CAYORZ010000206.1:2989-4165 GCA_964406485.1 uncultured Gemmatimonadaceae bacterium
CCGTCCCTGTCATCTCGGCGGTGGGCCACGAGACCGATATCACCATCGCCGATCTGGTGGCCGACTACCGTGCGCCCACCCCTTCAGCGGCCGGGGAGGCGGCCGTACCCGACGGGGCCGCGGTGACCGCCTACCTCGGAGAGGTCCCGGGACGGCTGACGGGCGGCCTGCGCAACGCCGTGGCGATCCGCCGCCGGCGCGTTCATGAAGGTGTGCCTCGCCTGGAACGCGCGATGCAGCGCCTGGTCGGACCGCGCCGCGACCAGGTCGAACGGCAGCGCGAGGCGCTCCTCCGCACCGTGCGGCAGGTCGTGGAGCGGCGGCGGCAACGGGCGGCCGTGGGTGACCGACTGGCTCGCGCGATCGACGTCGGCCTCGACCGCCGCCGGCAGCGGCTCGCCACCCTCGCGGGGCGCTTGCACGCGCTCTCGCCCCTCTCCACCCTGGAGCGCGGCTACGCCGTGCCCCTCTCTCCCGACGGCGCGGTCCTCCGGTCGGTGACGGCCTTCACGCCGGGACACACTTTCGTGCTCCGCGTTGCCGACGGCCGCATCGACTCCGAAGTGCAGGCAGTACGCCCCGATGACCCCGATCTCGCCCTCCCCGGGGCGGCCAAGGATCCGGCATGACCGAGTCTCACGACCATGACCCCGACGTGACCCCATCCCTTCCCGACGCTCCCGACCGGGCGTCGCTCCCCGACGGCGCTGATGCAGAGGCCCCGGCAGGGGCCGACGAACCGGGGCTCGAGCAGCGGCTCCGCCGACTCGAGGCGATCCTGGGGGCGCTCGAAGCCGACGAACTCGACCTCGAGCGCGCCCTCGCCCTCTTCGAGGAAGGGGTGGCGCACGTCCGCGCCGCCGAGCGGATCCTGGCCCGCACCGAACTTCGCGTCGAAGAACTTCTCGGCGACGACGGGCGCACCCGCCCCCTCGACCTGGAGTCGGGCCGGTGACCGCTCCCTTCGACCTCGCGCGCGTCCTCGCCGACGAGACGGAGCAGGTGGACGCGGCCCTCGAGCGGGCGCTCGCCACGGATGCCCTCGAGACGTTGCCTTCCGCGGTGGGTGCCGCCGTGGCCCACGGGGTGCGGTCGGGTGGGAAGCGGCTCCGCCCGATTCTCTGCGCGGAGGGGTGGCGCGCGGTGCGGCGGGCCGACGACCCTACCGGCGCCACG
>CAYORZ010000207.1:0-4164 GCA_964406485.1 uncultured Gemmatimonadaceae bacterium
GCCTTCCCGAACCTGCTCGGGGTGTACATCCTGAGTGGAAAGGTACGGGCCATGCTGCGGGACTACTGGCAGAAGTACCAGGCCGGAGAATTCCAGGTCTACAGCTGAACCGGGGGGACGGTCCGCGACGCGGGCCGTCCCTCGCCCCCGGGCTGTCCTGCACCGGCAATGATCGGCCGACTTTCATTCCTGGAGGCGCCATGGAGTTCCCGATGGGGGGCAGATGAGCCCGGCCGCCCCGGTGCAGCTCGGCCGCCGCCGTCTCATCGGGGCCGCCACGGCCTTTCTGGTGCTCCTGGCGGCGGCCCTCATCGGACGACTGGGGGGCGGGGGTGGCAAGCTCGGTGAGATCCGGGCCCCGCTCGCCGACACCGCGGCCGAAGCTCCCGCACTCGCGCCGCTCCCCCCGTCGCTCCTCTCGGTGCCGGTCCTCCTGGATCTGGCGCCCCTCCTCGAAGAGGTGGAGTCGGGGATCCCGCGGGAGTGGGGCGACCTGGAGTCCCGTCTCTCGGTGCCCGACAACGACCGCCTCGAGGTCGCCTTCGATCTCTCGCGTTCCCCCTTCCGCGCGAGCTTCGAGGGGGCGGTGGCCCGGCTCGGCGCGACGATCAGCTACCGGGCCCGTGCGTGGTACGACCCTCCGCTTCTCCCCCCGGTGAGCGTCTCGTGCGGCACGGGCGACGATGAAGACCCCCCGCGGCTGGATGTCGCGCTCGCCGGACCCCTCTCGCTCGACGCCGAATGGCGGCTCCGCTCGGAGGTGGCGGTGGCGAGGGTCGAGCCCGTCTCGGAGTCGGACCGCGACCGGTGCCGGGTCAGCATCATCCGGTGGGACATGACGGAGCGGGTGGTGCAGGGGGCGCGTGACCTGCTCACCCGCGAGGCGGAGACGATCGATTCGATGGTGGCCGAGGTCGACGTCCGCTCGAAGTTCGTGGAGTGGTGGGAGCTGATCGGCGAGCCGATCGAACTCACCGACGACGTCTGGCTGGTGCTCGGGGGAGAGACGTTGGTGCGCGGGCCCATCGAGGGGCACGGCGACCGCGTGGAGACCGTTCTCGGACTCCGGGCCCGCCCCCGGATCGTGGTGGGGCCCCGCCCCGACGACGAGATTCCCCCCCTTCCCCCCCTCGACAGCGCCGGGGTGACGCCGGGCTTCGCGGTGCGCGTGGAGGCCCGGGCCGAGTACGCCGAGGCGGGAGCCGTTCTCTCGCGGGAAGTCGGGGGGGAAGAGTTGTCGGCCGGAGGGCGCACCGTGCGCCTGGACGGGTTCGAGGTCTCGGGGGTGGGTGACGGCCGCATCGCCCTCGCGGTCGACCTCTCGGGCGACGCCTCCGGAAGGCTCTACCTCGTCGGCACCCCCGAGTACGACCCGACCGACGGACGCATCGGCGTGCCCGACCTCGACTTCGACGTCGCCTCGGAACGGGCAATCGTCGAGGGGGCCGCCTGGCTCGCCCGTGTGGGACTCGTCGGAATCCTTCGTGAGGCGGCGCGGTGGCCGACGGAGCCGGCGATGGAGTGGGCCCGGGAGCAGGTCGAGCGGGGGCTGAACCGCCGCCTTTCCGACGACGTCGCCCTCGAGGGGCGGGTGGCCGACGTGGTCGTCGTCGATGCCGCCGCTGGCGACGAGGCCCTCCTGGTGCGGGCCGACGTGCGCGCCGAGGCCAGTCTCATCGTGGGCGGCGCCCGGCCCGCTCCCGAGGCCGCCGCAACGCCGCCGCCGCCGGACGGAGCGCAGGAGGGAGGGGCCGGGGGGAACGCCGCCGGTGCCCCGGCGTACCGTTCAGGGAACCACCGCTGAACCGGGAGTCCACCATGATCATCGAAAGCCTCATTGCCGGCACCATCGGCGTGGCCTCGCACGTGAAGTCGAAGGACTTCGTCCGGCGCCGCCTGCGCTTCACCAACATCATCGAGAAGCCCGGCATCGGGCTCGTGTCGGGGCTGGTCGCCGCGGGCGTCGCCGCCCCCGTGGTCGCGATCCTGCCGGTTGTCGGCGGGCTGACCGCAGTGGCGTTCGGCGCCGCCGTCGGCACCGGAGTGTCGGTGGGAGCCCGCCAGGCACGTCGTGGACTCCTCCCCGAGGATTGACCGGGGCTCCGGCTTTCCTCGAGCTTCCCGGATCCCTTCCGCCTCCGCCGGGCCCGGCGGAGAGCGACGCCCCGCGCCCGCAACCGCGACGACCTCCGGTGTCTGACCTGGACTTTCTGCAGCCCTGGTTCCTCGGCCCCGCAGCCGAAAACGATCGGCTTCTCGAGGAACTCGTGGTGGAGTTCCTCCGGGACCACACCTACTGGCGCCGCAACTTCCATCCCGAAGACGGCTTGCGCATCTCGGTGGCCGCCCGCCACACCCCCGCCTTCCTCGACGGTCAGGCGCGGATGCGGCAGGAACTGCACCGCATGTCGGCGGCGCTGAAGCGGGCCGTGCCCTTCTTCCATCCGCGGTACGTGGGGCACATGACCGGCGACCTTCTCCTGCCGGGGCTCGTGGCCAAGCTGATCACCACCCTCTACAATCCCAACAACGTCTCCGAAGAGGCCGCTCCGGTCACCCTGGAGTGGGAACTCCAGGTGGGGGAGCAGCTCGCGCGGATGCTGGGGTACACGGTCGACGAGGAGAGCGAGCCGTGCGCGTGGGGCCACCTCACGAGCGGGGGCACGGTGGCCAACTACGAGGCACTCTGGAACTTCCGCTCGGTCAAGTTCTACGCCCTCGCCCTCCAGGCGGGGGGCCGCGCCACCGGGATCGATCCCGGGCCGGTGGGCCCCGGGGCCAAGCCGCTGTCGGCGTACACCTCGTGGGAACTGCTCAACCTGTCGATCGACGACACGATCCGGCTCCGCCGCGAGGTAGCGGGCAAGCTGCGCGCACAGAACGACGACGAGCAGTTCCGGACCTTCGCCGCGGCGGTTCGTTCGGAGCGCATCGAGAGCCTGGGGACGGCAGGCTTCTTCGTGAAGCACGGGGTTGCTCCCCCGCGCGTCCTCGTTCCTGCGTCGGCCCACTACTCGTGGGCGAAGGGAATGAAGGTGCTCGGGTTCGGCACCACCCACCTCGTCCGGGTCGCCGTCGATGACCGCATGCGGATGGCGGCCGCGCACCTCCGCGAGGAACTCGACCGCGCCGAAGAGGAGCGGGTCCCGGTGCTGGCCGTTGTCGGGATGCTCGGCACCACCGAATTCGGAACCGTCGACCCGATCCATGACATCGCCGACGAACGCGACCGGAGGCGGGCGCGAGGCTTCGACTTCGGATTCCACATCGACGCCGCCTGGGGAGGCTACCTCACCACCGTCTTCCGCCGCCCCGACGGCGGATTCCACAGTCGGGACGAGGTCGCACGAGGCTTCCGCCACTTCCCGAGCGACACCGTCTATCGGGCCTTCCAGGCGGTGCCGCGCGCCGACTCCGTCACCGTCGACCCGCACAAGATGGGGTACGTGCCCTACCCGGCGGGTGCCTTCGTGGCGCGCAACCGCGAAGTGGTCGACTTCATCACGCAGGAGGCGGCGTACGTCTTCGACCTCGGCGACGAGACGCGCGAACGACCCCGACGCGAGAAGCTGCGCAACCTCGGGCAGTACATTCTCGAGGGCTCGAAGCCGGGGGCCGCGGCCGCGGCGGTGCACGTCACCCACCGCGTCCTCCCCCTCCACTCCGAAGGTCTGGGCCGCCTCCTCCGCCTCACGGTGCAGGCCTGCGAGGTCTTCCACGATTCGGTGGCCGACGCCCGGGAGCGCCTCAGGGGACGGGTGCGGCTCTGTCTGCCCTTCGAGCCCGACTCGAACCTTCTCTGCCTCGCTCTCAACCCGCACGGCAACACGTCGGCTGCCGCGATGAACCGCTTCAGCCGCGCCGTCTTCGCCCAGATGCGGGTGGACGGCGAGCGGCCGGTCCAGGTGAAGACCTTCATCGGCTCGTACACTTCCCTCCTGAAGGAGACCCTCCCGGGAGACCAGGCGAACCGGATCCTCGGGGGACTCGGGATCGATCCGGCCACCTTTCGCCTTCACCCCGCAAACCCCGCCGTCGAGGCCGACCACATCTTCATTCTCCGGCACACCCTCATGAATCCCTGGCTCCTCGCAGGGCCGGACGAGCGGTCGTATATCGATCATTACTGGGACTTCCTGATCGAGGTCATCGACGGTGTGCTCC
>CAYORZ010000208.1:0-475 GCA_964406485.1 uncultured Gemmatimonadaceae bacterium
AACCGAACGTCGTCTCACCGGCCAAACCGAGCGGGACGCCAGGTCGGCGAGGCGGGTCGTGAAGTCGAGGCGGGAGCGGGCCTCGTCGTTGGATTCGGGGGTCGCGCGCTCCCGCTCCACCGCCTTCTGCATCGAGCGCTCGATCCGGCGGCGCCCGCTCTCGACGGCCTCGGCGTCGACTTCCCGCACGATCACGTGGACCCCGGCGCGCACCGTCACTTCGGCGATGCCGCTTCCCATGAGTCCGCACCCCACCACCCCCACTCTCTCGATCTTCACCACCGTCCTCCTCCGTCGATGTGAATCTGCACTTCAGCCGTCCTCCGGTCCGAGCAGTCGGCGGGCTCCCTTCACCTGCTTCTCCAGCCACTGCTGCCACGCCCGGCCAGCGGAGGGCTCGATCTCGTCCCCCATCTCGAGGCGGTCGAGCACCCCCTCCACCTCGGCTCGTACCTCGGCCACCTTCGTACGGTAC
>CAYORZ010000208.1:485-4146 GCA_964406485.1 uncultured Gemmatimonadaceae bacterium
AGCGCCCGCGCCAGCCGGTGCACCCCGGCCGCGCCCCCCGCGGCCGCGGCCGCACCCAGGGCGAAGGCCGCCGCGTCGGGAACCACCAGCGCCGTGCTGATGGCCACGCCCACCCCCCCGCCGAGGCCCCCGAGCGCCATCCCGGCGAGGGTGCCCCCCACGTAGCCGTCCCGGAGTCCCGGATCGACCTCGAGCTCGACGACGGTGCGTCCCTCCTCGAGGGGTTCCAGGGCGACCTCGACCGAGCGCGCCCCGGCGACGTGATATCGCCGTGCCGTTCCGCTCGCCGCGCGCGTGAGCTGGCTGATCCAGTCGTCCGAGGCGCGGTACTGCATGAAACGGGGTGTGCGCCGCACCTGCTGCAGCCGTCGGCCGTCGACCAGGAAGTGGTCGATCCGGGAGCCGAGTTCCGCGGGAGTCCCGTCGACGACGCGGGCGGCACTCAGGGCTCCCGGACCGATCAGCCGTCCCCCGAACGACGACTCCGGCCGCTCGCTCCGCACCTCGCCGAGGGCACGGCGCACATACCGTTCCCCCAGTCCCACCTCGCGGGCGATCCGGTAGACCTCGCTCTCGGCGAGGTCGCCCTCTCCCTGCTCGGCCTCATGTGCCGCCATCTCGGAGGCCTTCCGGATGACCTCGTCGAACTGGCGTCGGGTCAGGCGCCGACCGCCCGGGGCGTCGTCACGCATCGGCCCTCCCTCAGAGCGCCTCGATCACCACCGCACCCCCCTGCCCACCCCCGATGCACGCCGAGCCCACCGCATACCGGCCGCCCCGTCGACGGAGTTCGTGCAGGAGGTGCACGGCGATGCGCGCACCGGTGGCGGCGAGGGGGTGCGTGAGGGCGATCGCCCCGCCATTCACGTTGGTGCGCTCGGGGTCGAGTCCCAACTCCTTCTCGACGGCGAGGTACTGCGGTGCGAACGCCTCGTTCACCTCGACGAGGTCCATCTCGTCGAGGGTGAGGTCGGCGCGCTCCAGCGCCTTGCGAATCGCCGGGGCCGGTCCGATCCCCATGATCCGGGGGTCGACCCCGACGAAGGCCCACGAGACGAGGCGTCCGAGGGGCCGGATCCCGCGGGACTCCGCCCACGCTGCGTCGGCGAGGAGCAGGCTCGCTGCCCCGTCACCGATCCCGCTCGCGTTGCCGGCCGTCACGAATCCCCCCTTCCGGAAGTAGGGACGCAGCGCGGCCAGCCCCTCCGGGGTGGTGTCCGGACGGCGGTGCTCGTCGTCGGCGTAGAGCCGCTCTCCGCCTCGGTCACGAATGGGGACACCCACGATCTCGGCCTCGAACCGCCCCCCTTCCCACGCCGCCTGTGCGCGCTGCTGGGAGCGCAGCGCCACCGCATCGGACTCTTCCCGGGTCACGCCGTAGCGGTCGCCGAGTTCCTCGGCGGTCTGCGCCATCGTGAGTCCGCAGTTCGAGTCGCGAAGCGCTTCCCAGAGCATGTCCTCGAAAAAGCCGCCGGCCTCGCCGAGGCGGAGCTTTCCCCACCGGGCGCCCCGCACGACGTGGGGAGCCTGGCTCATCGACTCCGTCCCGCCGACGAGCGCCACCCGGGCGTCGCCGGCGAGAATCTCGTGCGCTCCCGAGACGATCGCCTGGAATCCGGAGCCGCAGAGGCGGTTCACGGTGAGGGCCGGCACCTCGTCGGGCACGCCGGCCCGGAGTCCCACGTGGCGCGCCAGATAGATCGCGTCGGCCGACGTCTGGAGGGCGTTGCCGTAGATCACGTGGTCCACGTCGCCCGGATCGACCCCCGCGGCGGCGAGGGTTGCCTCGGCCGAAATCACCCCCAGGTCGGTCGCGGAGTGGTCCCTGAGCGAGCCGCCGAACGACCCGAATCCGGTCCGCTTGCCCGCGAGGAAGACGATGTCTCGGTCGTGTCGCTGCGTGGCCATGCGTTCTCTCGCTCCTCTGGCTTCAGGAATTGCGGGGCGGACCTACCCCCCCGAAAGTACCCGGTCGACGACCCACGTTCCCACCCCCTCGGTCGTCGCCTCGCCCCTCATGTCGGGCGTGCGGACCCCTGCGGCCACGGCCGCCCGCACCGCATCTTCCACCACTTCGGCCGGCTCGACGAGACCCAGGTGGTCGAGGAGGAGCGCCACCGACATGATGGCGCCGAGGGGGTTGGCGACGCCCTGCCCCGCGATGTCGGGCGCGGAGCCGTGGACCGGCTCGAAGAGGGCGTGCCGACCGGGGTGCACATTGGCCGACGCGGCCGCTCCGAGCCCCCCCACGACTTCGGCCGCGAGGTCGGAGAGGATGTCGCCGAAGAGGTTGCCCGTCACGACCACCTCGTGGCGCGCGGGACGCCGGACGAGGTCCATCGCCATCGCGTCGACATACATGCGCTCGGTCTCGCACGACGGATGGTCGGCGGCGACCTCGGCGAAGATCCGCCGCCAGAGGCGCCCCGCGGCCGGCATGGCGTTGGCCTTGTCGACCAGGGTGACCCGTCGTCGCCCCCGTCGCTCGGCGTGCTCGAAGGCGGCCCGGCAGATCCGCTCCACCCCGCCCCGGGTGTTGAGGTCTTCCTGGATCGCGACCTCGTCGTCGGTCCCCTCCCTGAACGTCCCTCCGAGGTTCACGTACACCCCCTCGGTGTTCTCCCGGAAGATCTCGAGGTGGATCGGCCCCGGCTCCTTCAGCGGGCTGAGCGCGGGGTCGAGGAGGACCGCCGGCCGGTAGTTCACGTAGAGGTCGAGCCGGAAGCGGAGTCCGAGGAGGATGTCGCGGGCGTGCACGTTGTCCGGAACACGCGGGTCGCCCAGCGCACCGAGGAGGATCGCGTCGTGCTCGTCGGCGAGCGACGCGAATTCGTCGTCGGTGATCGTGACGCCGTCGCGAAGGTAGCGGTCTGCCCCGAGGTCCCAGTGAACCAGCTCGCATCCGGTCGCGAAGCGACGCTCGACGGCCTCGAGCACCCGCACCGCCTCGCGCGTGACCTCGAGCCCGATCCCGTCCCCCGGGATCACCGCGATCCGGGGCATCAGGACGGTCCCTCCGGCTGCCCCGGATGCGCGTCGGGGCCGCCGGCCGGGGCGGGGTCGCCCGTGGCCGTGCGCGGCGTCGCCATCCGGATCAGGGGGTAGAGGACCGCGGCCACACCCGCCGCCAGGAGGGGCGCGACCATCCCCACGCGCTCACCGAGCCACGCGAGCGGGGCGAAATCGGTGACGGAGCCGATCCAGGCGAGGGCCAGGAGGGTGTAGGCGACGCTCGCCGCCCCCTGCACCGCCGCCACCCATCGCCCCCCGAAGCGGGCCAGGACCCCCAGGACGAGGAGCGGTGCCAGATTCGCGGCGGCAGCCATGCCCCGTGGGGCCCAGCCGGTCCCCCCGAGCCAGACCCCCAGGAGGGGAAAGACCACGCCCGGGACCACGGCCTCCCAACTCGCGAGCGGAATCGGCTCTCGCTTCATCATCTCCCTCCTTCGGTGACCTGGATCACACCCGTTCCCGTCTGGCCACTCCCTTCGACCGTGAAGGGGTAGACGCCGGCGGGGGCCTCGTCGAACGACACCACCCACCGCGAGGCCGGCGAGAGGAGCGGCGGGCCCTCGACCTGGTCGGTCGTGCGCAACCACCGCCGGGCCTCGTCGGCCAGCGTGGTGGTGTCGAAGTGCACCACGTGGCCCCGGGCGTCGCC
>CAYORZ010000209.1:0-4113 GCA_964406485.1 uncultured Gemmatimonadaceae bacterium
CCCCCGCCGAAAAGAGGAGGTTGGCCTCGCGGAGGTACCAGGCGAGAATCGCCCGACGGAGCGGCCCGCCCACCGCGATCCCCGGGGGAAAGTCGACGCCCGCCACCCCCGGCCCTCCATCGGGCGCGAGGAACGCCGAGTCGGTTGGTGTCACGAGGGCGTACGGCTGCACGCGGGTCCCGACGTAGATCTCGCTCCGATCGATCCGCAGTCCGGGCGGCGCGTCGTTCTGGCGGAAGGGGGGGATCCCCGCAAGCCAGTTCCGGGGTCGGCCCTCGATCGTGCGCCCCGTGGCGTCGACCGCCACGATCCCGTTGCCCACGAGGTAGCGTTCCCGCAGGTGAAGGTTCTGCCAGTTGGGGTCTTCGATCTGGTTCGGGTCGACTTCGCGCACCGACACCGCGACGGGTGTAACGTCGCCCTCGTCGGTCGGGTAGCGGTCGATCGCCACCCCGTTGAAGTCGTAGTAGCGGAAGCGCGCCTCGACCTGCCGGAAGGCGGTCAGGAGAGCCGAACGGCTCCAGACGGGGAGTCCCCCGAACTGCTCCATCGCCCCCGCCCAGTCCACCTCACCGCCGGGGCGGGCCTCGAAGCGCGCACGCGCCATCGAGTCGAGACCGAAGCCCCGACGAGTGAAGTCGAGGTGGTGGGTGATGTAGGCGGCCTCCCGGTCGAATTCGTTGGGGACCACCCGGAAGCGCTGCACGAGGGCGGGGTAGAGCTGCCCCACCAGGAGGATCACCGCGACGATGCTCGCGGCTCCCGCCATCACCGGGAGGAAGCGGTTCTTCCACGCCCCCATCGCGATCGCCACGGCGCCCCCCAGGGTGACGAGGGCCTGGATGCGCAGCGCCGGAATCCGTGCCATCACGTCGGTGTAGCCGACGACGCCCTGGACGTCCGACCCCCCGCTCAGGAGAAGGAGGGGCCGCCCCAGCCCGAGCCGCGCCGCGAGGAGGACGAGGAAGAGGAAGACGAGGAGTCCCAGGTGCCGGCGCGCCACCTCCGACATCATGACGGCCCCCTCGTCGAGACGGACGACTCCCGTGGTGGCGTAGCCGGCCGTGCAGATCGTCAGCACCAGGAAGGTCACGACGAGGGCAAAGGTGACGACCGCGCGCAGGACGGGGAGGGCAAAGACGTAGAAGCCCAGGTCCAGCCCCAGGATCGGGTCGGTGACCCCCCACGACGGCGCCACATTCCAGAAGAGGAGCGAGCGGGCGGCCCCCTCGGTGATGGACGCTCCGAACCACAGCCCCAGGAGGAGGGAGAGGGCGAGGATCGTGGTCGTCACGTGGTGGGGGGGGACGCGCTCGGCGATCTCCAGATTTCCGAAGCGCCGCCGGATGCGCAGGCTCCCCAGCGTCCGCCCCACCAGTTGCAGATTGAAGAAGAGCGCGCCGGTGACGAGGAGGGCGGTGACCCCGCGAACCCCCCAGATCCAGGCGAACTGCCGCCAGAAGACCCCCTCGTGGCCGACTTCCGCGAACCAGAGCGCGTCGACGTGGATCGCGGTGAGCGCGCGGCTCACCACCAGGAGCAGCAGGACGACCGCCGCGACGGCGATCAGCAGCCGGGCTCCCCGGAGTTCCCTGAGAAAACTCACCGGTCGGCGCCCCTCAGACGTCGACGCCCTGGGTCCTGAGCCACCCTTCAACGGTGTCCCGGATCTCGGCGAGCCGCTCGGCGGTGCGGGCCTCGAACCGACTCACGAGCACGGGCTGTGTGTTCGAGGCCCGGATGAGCCCCCACCCGTCACCGAAGAGGATCCGGACCCCGTCGACGTCGATCACCTCGTGCTCGCGGGAGAAGTGCTCGAGGGCGCGCGCCACGAGATCGAACTTGGACTCCTCGGTCACCTCGATCCGGATCTCGGGGGTCGAGACGTAGCGGGGGAAGTCGTCGACCCGCTCCGAGAAGGAGCGCGGCGAGCGGGAGAGGAGGGCGACCAGGTGGCAGGCGTCGTAGAGGGCATCGTCGAAGCCCAGGTAGTCGTCGCCCCCCACGCAGATGTGCCCCGAGAGCTCACCGGCCAGGGGCGCGCCGGTTTCCTTCATCTTCTCCTTCATGAGGGAATGCCCCGTCTTCCACATGATGGGCTCTCCCCCCGCCGCCTCGAAGACCTCGGGAAGCACCTGCGAACACTTGACGTCGAAAACCAGCTTCGCGGGCCGATCCGTCCGCTCCATCAGGTCGAGCCCGAAGAGCAGGAGGATCACGTCGCCCCGCACCACCTCGCCCCCTTCGTCGACCGCCCCCAGGCGGTCGGCGTCACCGTCGAAGGCGACGCCGAGGTCGGCGCCCGTCTCCTTCACCGTGGCGATCAGGTCGACCAGGTTCTCGTCGACCGTCGGGTCGGGGTGGTGGTTGGGGAAGGTGCCGTCGGAGGTGCAGAAGAGGGGAATGACCTCGGCGCCGATCGACCGGAGCAGTTCCTCGGCCACCAGCGCCCCGGTGCCGTTGCCGCAGTCGACCACCACCTTCATCGGCCGCGCGAGCTCGATGCGCCCCGCGACGTCGGCGATGTACGGGTCGCGGACGTCCCGGAGTTCGAGCTCCCCCTCGGCCTCACCGACCACGAAGTCCTCGTCGAGAATCCGGCGGTAGAGCTCCTGGATCGTCTCGCCGTACACCGACCCGCCGGTCATCGTCATCTTGATGCCGTTCCACTCCGACGGATTGTGCGATCCCGTGACCTGGATTCCTCCATCCAGCCCCATCGTCTTCTCCGCCCACCAGACCATCGGGGTCGGGACGGTGCCGATATCGACCACGTCGACGCCGCCGCTCCGGAGCCCGGCGATCAGGGCGGCCGCGAGGGCGGGCGACGTCGGGCGGTTGTCGCGCCCCACGACCACCTGCACCCCCCGCTCCGGGAGACGGGTCCGGAGTTCGGTCGCGTAGGCGCGTCCCACCCCGAGGGCGACGTCGGCGTCGAGATCGACGCCCACGATTCCGCGGACGTCATACTGGCGGAAGATGTGCGCTGCGGGGGCGGGCATGGCGGTGACTCCGGGAGCACGGGGCGGGCGCCCACCGGGGGGTGGGCGGGGAGCGGACGACGCGGGAATCGAGATCGGACCCCGCCTGCGCAACCGAAGGGCAGACGGTGCGAGGGGAGGCAGCGATCGGGCCAGAGGGGCCGCACCCGCCCTCGTCGACGAAACCCGTCGGAAGGTACGCGCGGGGCGGTGGGGGGTCAAGGAAGGAAAGTCGTTGCAGCAAGCGGGGATCTGCCTCATCCCTCCCCCGGTTGGCAGGCCGGGGCGACGGGGGTATCTTGACCCCGTTCGTGCACCGTTCTCGCGCCCCGGCCGGGACTCGGGACGCCCTTCCTGCCGTCCTCCCACCCCCCCCACGGGTGCCCCTCAAGAGGCATCGCGGGATCCGCCGCATGTCGGAAGAGCACGGCATGATCGAACCTTTCCACGGCACGCAGGTGCGCGACGACTGTATCAGCTACGGCCTCTCGTCGTACGGCTACGACATCCGGGTGAGTCCCGAATTCAAGGTCTTCACGAACGTCCACAACGTCGTCGTCGACCCCAAGCGCTTCGACCAGCGGTCGTTCGTCGATGTGCACGCCGACGTCTGCATCATCCCCCCCAACTCCTTCGCCCTCGCCCGCACGGAGGAGTACTTCCGGATTCCCCGCGACATCCTGGTCGTCTGTGTCGGGAAGAGCACCTACGCGCGCTGCGGGATCATCGTCAACGTCACCCCGCTGGAGCCGACGTGGGAGGGCCACCTCACCCTCGAGATCAGCAACACCACGCCGCTGCCCGCGAAGATCTATACGCGCGAGGGGATCGCGCAGCTCCTCTTCTTCCAGGGAGACGAGCCGCCCGAGATCGCCTACGCGGACCGGAAGGGCAAGTACATGAACCAGGTGGGCGTGACGCTCCCGAAGCTGTAGGCCTCCTTCACCCACCTTGAACGGGTGCACGGCTCCCCCCTGCTCATTTGCACGAGGACGCCGCGTCGGGCGACCCGATGCGCCGCCATCTGCCGCACCTGGAGGGTGGGCACGCTTCCTGCGTTTTCGTCGCCCCCCCGGGTCGGTGCACACCGCCACCGACCCCACGCGAACTCCCGGCCCCCCGCGGGCCGGGC
>CAYORZ010000210.1:0-4112 GCA_964406485.1 uncultured Gemmatimonadaceae bacterium
ATCGCCGACTACCACATCGCGGCGGCCTCCGTCGACCGGGCCCTCGCGCGCCCCGCCCGGAGCACCCCGTCCGATGCGTCCCCGGCCACGCCGGCCGGAGGCCTTCGATGAACCCCCGTCTCTCCCCGCGGTCCTCCCGACCCAGTGAGCGTTTCATGCCGCACCATTCCTCCTCTCTCTCCGCCCTCTTCGCCACCGGCGTCGCCGTCCTCCTTCTCGGCGGATGCGCCGAACCGGTCATCGACAACGGCGAGGGGCAGGTCCTCGAGCTCGCCCCCTCCGAGGTGGCGTCGGTCGAGCGCAGGAGCTTCGAATCCAGCGTGACCCTCACCGGTACCCTGAACCCCTGGCGCCGGGCCGACGTCCGTGCCCAGGTCCCGGGGACGGTCTCGGGACTCCAGGTGGATCGTGGGGATCGCGTGACCGCGGGCCAGCCGATGGCCACCATCGCCGCCGAGGGGATCGTGAGCCAGGCGGCCAGCGCGGCCGCCGGGGTGGCCGCGGCCGAGGCAGCCGTGTCGCAGGCGCGTCGTCAACTCGAATCCGCGCGCCTGCTGCACGAGGCCGGCGCGATGTCGGACCTCGACTTCCGCGCCGTCGAGACGGCTTTCGAATCGGCCCAGGCCCAGCTCGCCACCGCCCGTGCGCAGGCCGCCGGGGCGCAGGAGCAGGCCGGGCGCACGACGGTGCGCGCGCCCTTCACCGGTGAGGTCAGCCGGAGGAGCGTGAACGAGGGTGAAGCGATCAACGTCGGCGAGACCCTCTTCGAGGTCGTGAACTCCTCGCAGCTCGAACTGCAGGGGCAAGTGCCCGTGGTCCAGGCGATCCACGTGCGGGCGGGCCAGACCGTCGAATTCACCCTCGAGGGGTACCCGGGGCGCACCTTCACGGGCACCGTGGCCCAGGTCGCTCCGGTCGCCAACCCCGATACCCGACAGGTCGGGGTCACGATGCGGCTCCCCAACGACGACCGCGAAGTCATCGGCGGCCTCTTCGCCACCGGCCGGGTGATCACCGGCACGATCGACGCGGCCCTCGTCGTCCCCTCCGGGGCGGTCCGGGGCACGGCGCACGACGCCTACGTGCAGCTGATCGAGAACGGGCTCCTCCGCCGGCGCCCGGTGGTGATCGGCCAGGTCGACGCCACCTCCGGCCTCACCTCGATCACCGAGGGGGTGGCTGAAGGCGACACCGTCATCATCTCTCCCGGCGAGGTGACCGCCGGCACCCGGGTGCGGGTGGGGCCGGCGAGCGGCGCAGCGGCCGCCGCCAGCGGCGCCGACGCCGCTCCGGCCTCCGGCCCCGACCGCCAGGGCACGCCATGAAGCGGCCCGGCGACAGCGACACCCCGGAGTCCCCGAATTCCGACGAGCAGACGATGACCACCCACGATTCGCACACCGGCGAGCCGACGCTGACCCGCGACGAGATCGCCGAGGTGGCGGGCGGCGGCATCAGCGGCATCGCAATCCGGCGGCCCGTCTTCACCACGATGCTGATGCTCGGCCTCATCGTCCTGGGCCTCTTCAGCTTCCGCCGCCTCCCCATCGACGAGTTCCCCGACATCGACATCCCCGTGGTGGCCGTGCAGACCACCTACATCGGGGCCTCGCCGGAGACGGTCGAGCGCGAGGTGACGGAGCGCCTCGAAGAGGTCTTCAACCCGGTGCAGGGCGTCGACCGCATCACCTCGGTCTCGCTCGAGGGAATCTCGCAGGTGATCATCGAGTTCGAGCTCGGTCGCGACCCCGATCAGGCGGCGCAGGACATTCGCGCCCGCATCGAGGCCGTCCTGCGCGAGCTTCCGCAGGATATCGACCCCCCGGTGGTGCAGAAATTCGACGTGGGGGCCCAGCCGATCCTCTCTCTGGCCCTCTCCTCGAGCGACCTCTCGGTGGCCGAACTCACCACGCTCTCCGAGCGGGTGGCGCGCCGCCTCGAGGCAGTCTCGGGGGTGGGGCAGGTCACCGTGGCCGGAGGGCTCGAACGCGAGATCCGCGTCTACCTCCAGCCCGAGGAGATGCAGGCGCTGGGGGTGACGGCGACGGAAGTGCTGGGCGCCCTCCAGCGACAGAACATGGAAGTACCGGCGGGGCGGGTCGAGCGCGGCGCGCGAGAACAGCTGGTGCGGGTCGTGGGGCGCCTTACCGAACCCGCCCACTTCGCGGAGATCGTCGTCGCCGTCCGCGACGGGCAACCCGTGCGCCTCGGACAGCTGGCGCGCGTCGAGGACGGCACCGAGGACCAACGGTCCATTGCGCTCGTCGACGACAACCGCGCCGTGGCGATGGATGTGGTCAAGGTCTCCGGGGCCAACACGGTGCAGGTGGCCGACGAAGTCATGGAGGTGATGGAGGCGATGCGGGCCGAGCTCCCCGAAGGGGTCGCGCTCGAACTCCTCCGCGACAACTCCGAGACCATCCGCCACTCGGTCGAAGACGTGATCTTCGAGCTCCTCCTGGGTGCATTCCTCACGGTGGTCGTGGTGATGCTCTTCCTGAACGACTGGAAGGCGACCGTGATCACCTCCTTCGCCCTCCCGGTCTCGGTGATCGCCTCGTTCGTCCTCATGGATGCGCTGGGCTTCACCCTGAACGTCCTCACGCTGATGGGACTCTCGCTATCGATCGGGATCCTCATCGACGACGCCATCGTGGTGATCGAGAACATCGTGCGGCACCGGCAGATGGGCTCGGAGCGGTTCCGGGCGGCGGGCGTGGGCACGCGCGAGATCTTCCTCGCCGTGATGGCCACCACCCTCTCGATCGTCGCCGTCTTCGTGCCGGTGGCGTTCATGGGCGGGATCATCGGGCGCTTCTTCTACCAGTTCGGGATGACGGTGGCCTTCGCCGTCCTCGTCTCGCTCTTCGTCTCGTTCACCCTCACCCCCATGCTGTCCGCCTGGTGGGGGGTGGAGCCGCACGACCCCGCCGATCCGAGCGGGGGACCGCTGGCCCGGGGCATCGGGCGCTTCAACGCCTGGTTCGACCGGACTGCCGATCGGTACACGGGCGCGATCGAGTGGGCGCTCGCGCGCCGGCGGACGACGATGGGCATCGCCTTCGCCTCGCTCGTGGGTGCGTTTGCCCTCTTCCCCTTCATCGGGGGCGCCTTCATGCCCGAATCCGACGATTCGGCGTTCACCGTGACCTTCGAGGCGGCCGAGGGGTCCAGTCTCGAGTACACGGAAGAAAAGGCCCGGCAGATCGGCCGCGTGCTGCGGGCGATGCCCGAAGTCGCCTTCACCTACACCACGGTCGGCGCGGGCGCCACCGGGACGGTGCGTTCCGGCAACGTCTATGTCGATCTGGTTCCGCGGGCCGAACGGGAACGTACGCAGCAGCAACTGATGGTCGCCGCCCGGGGCGAGATGCAGTCCATCTTCGGGGTCACCACGGCCGTCCTCGTGGCGGGCGGACCCGGGGGGGCGCAGAAGCCGATCCAGGTGAACGTGCGCGGACCCGACGTGATCCAGCTGCAGGAGCTGAGCAACCAGGTGGCCGCCCTCATGGCCGACGTCCCCGGGGTGGTCGACATCGAGACCTCGCTGGGGGATCCCCGACCCGAGTACCGCATCGATGTGAACCGCGACCTGGCCAGCGAGCTGGGACTCGACATCGGCCAGATCTCGGGGACGGTGCGTCCCCTCCTGGCAGGGCAGACGGCCACGACCTGGCAGGACCCCTCCGGCGAGGAGCGCGACGTGGTGGTGCAGGTCGCCCCCGAACGTCGCACGAGTCTGGCCGACCTGGTCAGCCTCCCGATCGCCACCGCAGTCCGCGGCGAGGGCGGCGGGGCGGTGACGGTACCGCTCGGCCAGATCGCGCGCATCGACGAAGGGGAGGCCCCCTCGCAGATCGACCGTCTGGATCTCTCCCGCATCGGGACGGTGTCGGCGAGCGTCGGGCCCGAGACCTCGCTGGCGGGGGCGTCTGCCGAGATCCGTGATGCGGTGGCCACTCTCGACCTCCCCGCCGGGTACTCGGTGGTGCTCGGCGGAGAGACCGAGCAGCTGGAAGAGACGGTCGGCTACGTGATCGAGGCGATCCTCCTGGCCGTGATCCTGATCTTCCTGATCCTGGCGAGCCAGTTCGAGAGCTTCACGCAGCCGT
>CAYORZ010000211.1:0-4098 GCA_964406485.1 uncultured Gemmatimonadaceae bacterium
TCGGGCGGTCCGTCGTTGAGCCACCCGGAGGTCACCTCGTTCGACTTTCTCGACCAGATCCTCCTCAAGCTCGCCCGGAAGGAGGTCTTTCCCAACCTGCGCGCGATCGTCGTCACCGGGCATTCCGCAGGGGGACAGGTGACGAACCGGTACCAGATGTCGAACCGCGTGCACGATTCGCTCGGCGTACCGGTCACCTACGTCGTCTCGAATCCGTCGAGCTACGCCTACCCGGGGCCGGAGCGCCCGACGGCGGCGGCGTGGAGCCTGACGGCCAATGCGCCCGGCTACATCGCCGAGGTGAGCGAGGGGGCCCGCACCTTCCGGTCGCTGGGCCGGAGCGGCGGTGGCTGCACCGCGTACGACCAGTGGCCGTACGGCTTCCAGAACCGGACCGGGTACTCGGAAGGGTTGTCCGACGAGCAGATCCGGCGGCAGATCGCCGAGCGACCCCTGACCTACCTGATGAGCGAAGTCGACATCCTTCCATTGAGCGGGTTCGACAGCTCCTGTGCGGCCATGGCCCAGGGGCCCACACGGCTGGCGCGTGCGCAGGCCTTCGCACTGTACGTGAACGAGCGGCTGGGCGGCTCGCAGGAGGTGGTGACCGTGGTGGGATGCGGACACAACAATCGGTGTGTCTACACCTCGGACGAAGGCGTGGAGCTGCTCTTCCCGGGGTTGTAGCCCGGCGGGTGGTCGGGCGGGGGGGGCGTCGACAGGCACGCGTGCCGCGTACGACCTCCCCGCCCCCGCCGGCCTGCGGTCAGTCGGTGGGCCGATACAGCAGGAGCGGAAGCCGCGTGCCCCGCAGCACCTTGTCGGCTGTGCTCCCGAGGAGGGCGCGGCGCAGTCCCCGGTGCCCGTGCGTGGCCATGACGATCCCGTCGCAGCCCTGCTCGTCCGCCTCGAAGAGGACCCCCGAGCCCGGCTGGGAGTGGACGGCGACCGAGCTGGTCACCTGGAGTCCTTCCCGGGTGAGGCGCTCTGCCTGGCTTTCGAGGTAGGCGACTGCCTCGGCGCGGAACTGCTCCAGCATCGACTGGTTCATCTGCCCGGTGCGTCCCACCTGCGGGGTGGAGATCACCCGGGTGAGGTGATACGAGGCGCCGAAGAGTGCGCCGAAGCGGGTGGCGTGCTCCAACGCCGACTCCGACAGCGCCGAGCCGTCGAGGGGCACGAGCAGCCGCTGGAGGGCGACCGGGGCGTCGGCGTACGCAACCGGCTCGTCGTCGGCGGGCTTGATCACCAGGATGGGACGGTCCGCCTGGCGGATGAAGCGGTCCGCCACGCTGCCCAGCCAGAAGCGGGACAGCGCCCCGCGCCCGTGCGAGGCCATGACGATGAGGTCGGCGCCGCTGCGGGTGACCTCGTCCTGGAGCCGCTCGACGACGGCCCCGCTGGGGGCGCTCATCGTGACCGCGCCCCCGGCGTGGGGGGCGAGCTCGCCGGAGAGGTTGACGAGGTAGTCGGCCGTCCACTTCTCGGCGGCGGGCACCCAATCCTCCAGCGCCATCGCGGGGAGGGGTTCGACCACGGAGACGAGGTGGAGCGGTGCCGCCGTCATGCGGCTGAGGGCGAGTCCCGCGGGCAGGGCCGCTTCGGCGAAGGTCGATCCATCCAGAGGCACCATGATCTGCTTGTACATGTCGTGTTGCTCGGTCCAGGGTCAATCGGGGAGTCGTCGCTCAAGGTATACTGGCCCATCGGGTGTCGCGACGCCATCGGGAGTTTCCCTCCACCGGCCGTGAGGGATTTCGGAACCCGCCCCCTTGCGTGGTCAAGGTGGTGATGCGTATGGTGCCGATGCATGCCACGTTCCCCGCATGCTACCTTTTCCGGAGAGTCGAGCCATGAGCATTTCCTCCTCCCCCCCGGTCTTGGTCACGGTCGTCTTCTTCTGACGCGAGCGCCGTTGGCTCTTTCCTCTAGAGATTGCGGTGGGGCAGAGCGTCTCCGCCGGCAATCTCTTGGTGGCCGCCGCTGGGAACTCAGGCGTCTCAACCATCCCGGCTCCGGCCCGCTATGCATCGGTGATGGCCGTTTCCGGTACTTTGAAGGACGACTCCTTCGCCGACGAGTATGTCTGTCCGACGTTCACCCCCGAATCCAACTACGGATCGGAGATCGATATCTCGGCGCCGTTCTGGGCGTATAGTATGGATCTCGATAGTGATTATCGAGTAAACTGCGGAACGTCCATGTCAGCCCCGTATGTGTCCGGGGCTGCGGCCCTGGTCTGGTCGGAGAATCCTACGTGGACTGCCGCGTAGGTGCGTTCGCAGCTTGAGTCGACGGCTCGCGATCTCGGCGCGAGCGGCTGGGACCAGTACTTCGGGCATGGACGCCTGGACGTCGCAGCGGCGGTCGGCATTGCGTTGCCCTCCGTAGCGATTGATGGTCCGTTGGAGGTGGACACAGCGGGGGTGTACGAGTGGACTGCGGAGCCGGATGGAGGGCTGGGCTCGTACACTTACGAGTGGTACTGGCAGGTCGATTTTCAGACCCCGACATGCAACTACCAGACGGCCTGGACGCTCGTTGAAGATGAAGAGGATTTTTACGCCATGGCTGTTTCTGAGCTGGCCTACGACTTTCGCCTGCGTGTCGACATCGAGACTCACGGCGAGACAGCGTCGGGGGGAATCAAGGTGTACGTTGGCGACGGTAGTCAGGTGTGCCCGACATGAGCACGCGTTGGGTGAGGCTCGTCCTCGTGCTGCTGCTCACCGTGCTTCCCGGATGCGATACCCTTCTCGGACCCTCCGAGGACGGGCTCCCACCGAAGCTGTCGCTGGAGATCGCGCCGCTGCCGCTCGACAGACTGGAGATCGTGGGGATCAATACGCACGAGGAATCTCGGCTTCGAAATCTGATGATCCGCGTTGCCGGCGGCTCCGACGAGCCGTGGCGCAGCGATCGGAGCCATCTGCGAGACATTGCCTCGGTCGTGACCTCCGGGGGGGATGCCGAGTCAATGTTGATCGGACCGTCGGTATGCCCCAACCCGGACGTGCCCAATGCGCAGCACCCCGATCGAGTGTGTCATGAATTCTTCATCTACTTCGACTCGCCGTCGGTGATCCCCGACATCCGGGAGAGGGTCGAGGCGCTGCCGGCGGCCTGGCGGACACCTCATTTCTGCTTGGTCAACCCCGACGACGATATCACCTGCGAGAGCAGCTTCGCCGACTTGTGGCTCACCGTCGAACTCTTCGGGCAGGACCCCGGTACGGTCATGCGGGAGGTGATCCGTTGGCCGGGTGTGAAAGGGATCGATCCCATGTACCTGGTCCAGTTCTATTCGCAGGGTACGGGGAATCTTTTCACCGGGGGCCTCCCGGTTGCGGTCGGGCCGGCCGATCCCGGCAACGGGGTGCTGGAGGTGGTCGGGGGCGATACGGTCACCGTCGAGTACACCCGAGCGGACGGAACCGTGGTGCGAGCGTGGCGCGAGGTGGAGTCCTGAGGCCGTTCGAGGCCGGTCCCGGCGTCCGCTACATGTTGCGCCGGTAGCGGCCGCCCACCTGGAAGAGGGCGTCCGTGATCTGGCCGAGAGTGCACACCTTCGTGGTCTGCATCAATTCCTCGAAGATGTTGCCATTGGTCACGGCGACCTCCCGGAGTCGGGCGAGTGCGGCAGCGCCTTCGTCGCGATGCCGGGCCTGGACCGCCGCCACCGTGGCGATCTGGTCCTCCTTCTCGCTGGGGGTCGAGCGGATCACCTCTCGGGGCAGGACCGTCGGGGACCCCTCACTGGAGAGGAAGGTGTTGACCCCGATCACCGGCAACTCGCCCGTATGCTTGAGCCGCTCGTAATGCAGTGACTCCTCCTGGATCTTCCCGCGCTGATACATCGTCTCCATCGCGCCGAGCACCCCTCCCCGTTCCGAGATGCGGTCGAACTCCTCCAGGACTGCGTCCTCGACGAGGTCCGTGAGGAGTTCGATGATGAAGGATCCCTGGAGGGGGTTCTGGTTCTTCGTCAGCCCGTATTCACGATTGATGATGAGCTGGATCGCCATCGCCCGCCGCACACTTTCTTCGGTGGGGGTGGTGATCGCCTCGTCGTAGGCGTTGGTGTGCAGCGAGTTGCAG
>CAYORZ010000212.1:0-4096 GCA_964406485.1 uncultured Gemmatimonadaceae bacterium
GGCGGCCTCGAGAATCGCGTGCGTCTCGTGGGATTCGTAGCGCAGGTAGAGAAAGCCGCTCGTGGCCCCGGTGGCGAAGGCGGCGAGCAGCATCCCCTCGACGACGGCGTGCGGGTCGTGGTCGAGGAGCGCGCGGTCCTTGAAACAGTGGCTCCCCCTCGTCGGCGTTGCAGACAACGACCTTCTCGTGGCCCGACGCCATGCGGACCGCCCGCCACTTCCGGCCGGTGGGAAAGCCGGCGCCCCCGCGCCCGGTGAGTCCCGAGCGGTCCAGCAGATCGAGAACGCCTTCGGGGTCGCCCGAGTCGAGGACCGCCTCGAGGGCCCGGTACCCCCCGCTGCGTCGGTACCCGGCGAGGGTATGGCGCCCCGGCTCGCGAATATGGCGGAAGACGCACTCCTCGACCCCGTCGGCCGCGGACGGAGGGAGGGGAGTGGGCCGCTGCGCGAAGCCGCCGGCCCCCGCGACCAGCGTCTCGCCGCCCCGCAAAACGGGAATCGGATCGTCGCAGCGGCCACTGCACGGCATCTCCGTGGCGCCCGCGAGCGATGCCACCAGGGTATCGGCGCCCCGCAGCCGGCAGATCGGCCCGGTGCAGACCCGCGGAGCACGGGCGCCGCCGGGCTCCCGCGAAAGGTGGTGGTAGAAGGTGACGGTGCCGTACAGTTCGGCGAGGGGAATGCGCAGCCCCTCCGAGATCGCCCGCATCGCCTCTTCGGAGAGGTAGCCGTCCCGTTCGTGGAAGGCGTGGAGGAGCGGGAGGAGCGGCGCCTCTTCCCCCTTCCAGCGATCGATCAGGGTGCGATCGTGCGCGGCCATCGGGAGGCGGACGATCGGGCGGTTGCCGCTCATCGGGATTCCTTCCTGGGGTCCGGACCGGGGGGGCCGCCTGCCCCCTCGCTTCCGTGCACAGTACGGGGCGACGACGGAGTCCGCCACCAGGGGGAGCACGCCGGCGGGCCCGAACCGCCCACATCGCAATCCTCGTTGCGAAGGTGCAACAAGGTGCCTCCCGGGGTGCAACGTCTGTCGGGACGGCGGGTCCGGAGGCGGGGCGGAGGCGTGCGGCCGCCCCACGCAGATCTCCAGGCCCCGCAAGGGATTCGTGCTGCCGGACCCGGGTCGTTGCCGGAGTGGTACGGGCGTTGCTGGAGTCGGAGGGGCAGCAGCCCCCCCACCCACGCCAGCGCCGACGGAGCCGACCGGAGAACGCATGCCTTCCACGCCTCTCGATTCCGGCGGAGCGCCATGAGCCGCGAGACGCCGCCGGGGCGCCCCCCGAGGTGGGCGCGGTCGCCGGGCGTCCTCCGGTCTGCGGGGATCTCGTTCCCGTTCCGCTCCCCTGCCGAGCGCGCCGACGACGGCTCCCGGGAGGAGCGCCCCCCGTTCGGGCAGGCCCTGCAGCGGCTCGAGATTCCCATCCGGATCACGGTTCTTCTTGCGGTGGCGGCGCCGATCATCGACGCCCTCCCCCTCCTGGCGCCCCCCCTCTGGCACGAGGCGTCGTGGCGCCTCGCCGTGGCCACCTCGCTCGCGGGCGGTCTCATGATGCCGACCGTCGCCGCCCTCTCGCTCGCCTTCCTGGCACTCGCCACCCGGCCCCGCGCTCCGTCGCCGACGTCGACCTTCACCGTGCAGGCCCTCGCCCTGACCGCGATTCTCACGGTGGTCGCCGGGCTCACGGTCGGCGTCCTCGTCGCCGGCCTCGTCGCGTCGGCCGACCTCGCCCCGGGGGCGCGCGGGGCCCTCTGGTGGGACACGGCCCGCTCCCTCATCTTCACCCTCGCCAACGGCACGATTGTGTGGGCGGTCGCACGCCGGCGGTGTCGCCATCAACGCTCCGCGGCAGACCGCCCGCGCCCCGGCGGCGGCCTCGGAGCCCTCGACTGACCCCCTGATGCGGCGCGGGTACTCGCGCGGCGTCGCCTCCCGTTGCATCTTGTCGTCATGCGAAACTTCATCATCCGGATCGCCATCAACGCCATCGCGCTCTGGGTGGCCGCGGCGCTCGTCGGCGGAATCACCCTCAGCAGCGACTTCGGTCAGGTCCTGCTCGTCGCGCTCGTCTTCGGGCTCGTCAACGCGATCCTCAAGCCGGTGCTCCTCCTGGTCTCGATCCCCTTCCTCATCGTCACGCTGGGACTCTTCGCCCTCGTGGTGAACGCCGTCCTCCTGATGATCACGGCGCAGCTCGTCGGGGGACTCTCGGTGGACGGGTGGGGAGCCGCCTTCCTCGGAAGCATCGTGATCTCGCTGGCGACCATGCTCCTCGGAGGGCTGAAAGACGGCGATTGACGCCCTGGAGTTCTTCATCCAGGTGGCGCCGGGCCTCGAGCCGGCCCTCGTCGAGGAACTCCACGATCACGGGCTTTCCGGAACGGTCGAACCCGGAGGGGTGAGCCTGGCCGGCAGTCCCGAACTCCTCGTTGCCCTCCACCGCCGCCTGGCCACCGCGTCGCGGATCCTGGTGACGGTGGGTCGGTTCCGGGCGTCGGCCCTCGGCGAACTGGAGCGGAAGGCCAGCGCCCTTCCCTGGGGACTCTTCCTGGCGCGCGCGCACCGCCCCGCCTTCCGGGTCACCACCCGGAAGTCCCGCCTCTACCACACCGGAGCAATCGCCGAGCGGCTCGAACGGGCCGCCGCGACGGTGGTGGGTGGCGCCGAGCCCGACGCCGCTGCCCCCCTTCCTCCGACCCCCTTCGTGGTGAGGATCGTCCGGGACCGGGTGGTGGTGCGCGCCGACGCCTCGGGCGAACACCTCCATCGGCGCGGCTACCGGCAGATCCCCACCCGCGCGCCTCTCCGCGAGACCCTGGCGGCCGGGGTCCTCCGCCTGGTCGGGTGGGCCCCCACCACCCCCCTGGTCGACCCCATGTGCGGTTCGGGGACCTTTCCCATCGAGGCGGCCCTCCGCGCGGGGGGCGACTGCCCGGGAAAGAGCCGCTCCTTCGCCTTCGAGCGCTGGCCCGCGGCGCCGTCCGGAAGCGACAGCCGCGGGCCGTGTGGCTCCCCCCGCGAGCCGGCCCCCGCGGCCCGCACCGCGGACGACGTCCGGCGCCCGCCCCCGCCCGCGATCCTCGGGTTCGACCGCGACGCGGGTGCGATCGCTGCCGCACGCGCCAACGCGGAAGCGGCAGAGCTCACGGTCACGCCGCACTTCGCGCGCGCCGCGATCTCCGAGGTGCGTCTTCCCGCGGGCTCGGACCCGGGGCTCCTGATCTGCAATCCCCCCTGGGGGCTCCGCGTCGGTGACCCGGGACCGCTCCGCGACCTTCACGCCCGCCTCGGCCAGGTGGCCCGCCGTCACTTCGGCGGCTGGACGCTCGGCCTCGTCTCGCCCTCGGCCACCCTCGTCGCGCACGTGGATCCCCGTGCCCGGCGCATCGCCACCACCGCGAGCGGGGGCGTCACGGTGGGGGTATGGAAGGTCGACGCGGTGTAGCGGGGCCGGCGGGGGGTCGTGAAGTTCGCCGGGCCGCGGTATCGTAGAGATCCCCTGCCCCTTCACCCCGGCATCATGCTCTGGCTACTCGCGGTCCTGATCTTTCTTGCCCTGGTGGCGATCCACGATCTCGTGCAGCGGAAGCACGCGATCCTGCGCAATTTTCCGGTGGTCGGCCACCTGCGCTACCTGCTCGAGGGGGTCGGACCCGAACTTCGGCAGTATATCGTCTCGTCCAACGACGAGGAGCGCCCCTTCTCGAGGGACCAGCGCAGCTGGGTCTACGCCTCGGCGAAGCAGGAGAACAACTACCAGGGGTTCGGGACCGACAACGAGCTGGAACTGTCGCCCAACTATCTCGTGATCAAGCACGACACGCTGGGCCACCCGGGAACAGCGCGCGAGACCGATGAGCAGTGGCGGCTGCCCTGCGCGAAGGTACTCGGCGGCCACCGGCGCCGGCGGCTCGCCTTCCGGCCGAATTCGGTGGTCAACGTGAGCGGGATGAGCTTCGGATCGCTCTCCGAGGCGGCGGTCGAGGCGATGAACCGGGGGTCGCGGATCGCCCGCTGCCTCCACAATACGGGCGAGGGGGGCATCGCCCCCGCCCACCTCCACGGCGGCGAACTCATCTGGCAGCTGGGGACGGGCTA
>CAYORZ010000213.1:0-4089 GCA_964406485.1 uncultured Gemmatimonadaceae bacterium
ATCGACCTGACCCCACCTGACCAGCCGACCCGGTACCCCCCGGGCGATCGGCCCGCCGACGCAGCACGGCCGGACGTGGCGCCGGAGGCGTTCGTCACCCCGGCGCTCCTCACGGTCGAGGAGGTCATGCGCGAGCTCGCCGCGCCGCATCGGGATCTGCTGAGGCCTGTCCTCGAACGACTGGTCGCGCAGGCATGCCTGCTCGAGCGTCCATCGGGAGCGCGGCAGACCTACATCAACGTCCGTCCCCCGGCCGAGTGCGGCGAGAGCCGGTTGGCCTCGGTGAACCTGTCGACAGGTCGCCTCGAGCTGCAGACGCGCTCATGGGAGGCCGTCGTGGAGTGCAGCGCCCAGGCCTGGTTCGACGAGGTCCCCGCAGGCGAGAAGGCCGCCATCACGATCACCTCCATCGGCGCGGCACAGGCGGCGTACGCGGTCATCGACGCCTATCTGGAACGACGCCGGGTGCAGGAACGACGCCGCCGTCGCCGATGATCGACGCGGCGCTACTCGCCGGGCGCGTCGCTCTTGCGGACCTTGGCGACGATCCAGACGATGCCGCTGCCGATGAGGAACCAGATGAGTGCCCCGAGGAAGGCGTCGACCGCCCCGCCCTCGTTGGCGAGGGCCGCGATGCCGCCGAGGACCGCCAGGACGATGGGAACGACCTTCACGTTCGATGACCTCCGCAGGTAGGGGATCCGGGACCATACACATCCGATCTCGCTGCGGGGTTGATGGTGAGGAGGCGCTCACCACGCGCGAAGCTCAGGAGGTGCGGGCGAGCCTGGGGAGGCGTGATGGGCGCGGCTGAGGAGCTGCCTGAGGGGCTGTACGACGCGCTCGTTGACGCGCGGCTTCGGCAGCGGATCGACCAGCTGATCGCAGAGGGGCGACGGGTCCGTGAGGAGCGGGTCGATCCGGCGGAGCAGCCCACCCGGCTCGCCCAGCACCTGCAGGGACAGGTGGCCCGCCTCCTCGAGAGCGTGCCGCCGGATCGCCGGGTGGAGGTCGCGAACGGCATCGTGGCCGCCGCCCGTCAGCTGTCGGCGGCGGCCCAGGATGACCTCGTGGAGGTGGCGGAAGGGCCCTCGTTGCTCCGGGAGGTGACCCCGTCGGACCTCGACGGAGCGTCTCGCTACCTGCAGCCGGAGATCCCGCTCGGCCAGACCGACCTCCTCGTGAACGCCCGTGGGGAGCCGGCACTTGCGCATGAGCTCGCGGCCGAGATCACGTCGGCGGACGAGATCGATCTGATCTGCGCGTTCATCAAGTGGCACGGGCTCCGATTGGTGGCCGAGCCGCTCGAAGCCGCCATCCGCCGGGGCGTCCCTGTGCGGGTCCTGACGACCACGTACGTCGGGGCCACCGAGCGGCGAGCCGTCGATGAGCTCGTCCGCCTCGGCGCCAAGGTGCGGATCTCCTACGAGACGCAGCGGACCCGCCTCCATGCCAAGGCGTGGCTGTTCCGGCGTCGCTCCGGGCTCCACACCGCGTACGTGGGGTCGTCGAACCTCTCTCGCTCCGCGCTCATCGACGGGCTCGAGTGGAACGTGCGGATCAGCCGCAGCGCGAACGCGCCGGTCATCGACAAGTTCGCGGCGACGTTCGACTCGTACTGGGCCTCGGACGACTTCGAGCCCTACGACCCGGACCGGGACGGCGAGCGCCTCGACGCCGCGCTGGGCTCGGCCCACCGCCGCGAGCCGCTGCGACTCTCCGGGATCGAGGTGCGGCCGCATCCCTTCCAGGAGGAGATCCTGGAGGCGCTCGATGCCGAGCGGAAGGTGCACGGCCGGACCCGCAACCTCGTGGTCGCGGCCACCGGCACCGGCAAGACCGTGGTGGCGGCGCTCGACTTCCGGCGGCTGCGCCAGGAGCTCGGAGGTGACCCGACGCTCCTGTTCGTCGCCCACCGCAAGGAGATCCTCGAGCAGAGCCAGCTCACCTTCGCCCAGGTGCTGAACGACGGCGCCTTCGGCGAGCGCTACGTCGACGGGTCCCGCCCGGAGCGCTGGCGCCACGTCTTCGCGTCGATCCAGTCGCTCACCGCCTACGGGCCCGAGCGGATCCCACCCGATCACTTCGACGTGGTCATCGTCGACGAGTTCCACCGCGCCGCCGCCCGGACCTATCAGCGGCTCCTCGATCACCTGCAGCCGAAGATCCTGCTCGGCCTGACGGCCACCCCCGAGCGCGCTGATGGCATCAACGTCGCGGACTGGTTCGACGGGCACATCGCAGCAGAGCTGCGGCTGTGGGAGGCCCTCGAGCGCGACCTCCTCGCCCCGTTCCACTACTTCGGCGTCGCCGACAACACCGACCTCCGCGGCCTCGAGTGGAAGCGCGGCGGCTACGACAGCGCCCAGCTCGACCAGGTGTACACCGGTGACGACGCACGGGTGCGGCTCGTGCTGCGCGAGCTCGAGCGGCACGTCACCGACGTCCATCGGATGCGGGCACTGGGGTTCTGCGTCTCCCAGCAGCACGCACACTTCATGGCCGCGCGCTTCAACGATGCGGGGATCGCGGCGGTGGCCCTCGACGCCAACACCCCGTCGGCCGAGCGCGACGCCGCCCGCCGTCGCCTGCAGGCCGGGGAGCTCTCGATCATCTTCACGGTCGACCTCTTCAACGAGGGCGTCGACCTGCCTGAGGTGGACACCGTTCTCTTCCTCCGTCCGACCGAGAGCGCCACGGTGTTCCTCCAGCAGCTCGGCCGCGGGCTGCGCCACGCGCCGGGCAAGGACTGCCTGACCGTCCTCGACTTCATCGGGTACCAGCACCGCCAGTTCCGCTTCGACCAGCGCTACCGGGCGCTCACCGGCGGGTCCCGGTCGTCGCTCATCGCAGACATCGAGGAGGGCTTCCCGTTCCTGCCCTCCGGGTGCAGCCTGCAGCTCGATCCCGTCGCCCGGCAGATCGTGCTCGAGAACGTCCGCAGCCAGCTGCGCACCAACCGCCCGGCACTGGCCCGGGAGCTGGCCTCCTACGGCGACCGCTCCCTCGCCGAGTACCTGGACGAGAGCGGCCGCGACCTCGCAGCCATCTACCGAGGCAGCGGCAGCTGGACGGCCCTTCGCCGGCAGGCAGGGCTGCCCACTCCCGAGGCCGGACCCGACGACGACGCGCTGCTCAAGCGGGTGCACCGCTTCGCCCAGGTGGACGACGTCGAGCGCATCGACGCCTGGGCCCGGTGGCTGCGCGACGGCCTGCCGGAATGGGAGTCGCTCAGCGTCCGGGAGCAGCGCCTGGCCACGATGCTCTTCTTCGCCATCTGGCCCCGGGGCGGTCACCAGTCGATCGCCGACGGCTGGGCTCACCTACGCCGGCACCCGGCGGTCGTCGCGGAGATGCTCGAGCTGCTCGCCATCGCCCGCGAGGCGATCCGCCACGTGCCGGTCCCGCTGCGTGCGCCGGTCTTTGCCGACGTCCCGCTGTCGATCCACTGCCGCTACAGCCGCGAGGAGCTGCTTGCGGGCCTCGGTCGAGCGACCCTCGAGCGCACCCCGGCGAGCGACATGGAGGGCGTCCGCTACGTCGAGCACCTCGACGCCGATGTGTTCACCTTCACGCTCCAGAAGACCGAGCGGCACTACTCGCCGACCACGCTCTACCGGGACTACGTGATGGCTCAGGACCTCATCCACTGGGAGTCCCAGAGCACCACGTCGACGACGTCGAGGACGGGTCAGCGGTACCTCACCCACCGCGAGCGCGGCGGCCACATCCTCCTGTTCGCCCGTGAGACCGAGAAGGACGACCTCGGCACCCGCCCGTTCCTCTTCCTCGGCGACGCCGACTACGTCAGTCACGAAGGCAGCCGCCCCATCGCCATCGTCTGGCGTCTCAAGACCCCCCTCCCGGCCGACTTCTTCGCCGCGACACGGGTTGTCGCGAGCTGAGGGCAGGACGACCAACTAGGCGCGTAACGTTCTGCCGCTGGCTCGTGGACGGAGGCGGGGAGTGAATGTGCTGCAGTGCCTGAACTGCTCCTCAGAGATCTTCGCTTCGAGCGAGGGGACGAGACTCCCGGGTATCGATGCCGGAGCTGTGAGGAGTGGGTCCCGACACGGACGAGACCGCGCT
>CAYORZ010000214.1:0-597 GCA_964406485.1 uncultured Gemmatimonadaceae bacterium
GAAATACGTCATCAGCCGGCGGTCCGGCTTCTTCTCGACGGGCAGCGCTGCGAATGGCTGCGCGTCCCCGAGGGCGGGACGCAGTTCGGATGACGAGTGCGAGGGGTGCAGTAGCGCCACGGGACTGGGGGGGTCAGGGGCGGACCGATCAGGACAGTACCGGACCGTACGGCTCCGCGCCGGGTGCGGTTTCGGGGTGCACCCGGGGCACGGGCAGAAGAGTACGGTACCGCCAGCGTCCGTCCGCGCGACGCGACCCCGGGGCCGCTCCCGGACTACTCCCCGGCCACCTCCGACAGGAGCGCACCGAGGTCGTGCCCCGAGGGCCGCTGGTAGATCTTCAGCCCGAACTCCGGGGCGATGGCCAGGATGTGGTCGAAGATGTCGCCCTGGATGCCCTCGTAGACCGGCCACCGGGTGTCGCTGGTGTAGGCGTAGATCTGGATGGGAATGCCCTCGGGCGTCGGCTGCTGCTGGCGCACGAGCTGCGTCATCTCCTGGTTGATGCCGGGATGCGCGCGGAGGTAGTTGATGAGGTAGGCCCGGAAGGTGCCGATGTTGGTGAGGCGGCGGGCGTTGATGGTCAGCGCGGGGTCA
>CAYORZ010000214.1:607-4048 GCA_964406485.1 uncultured Gemmatimonadaceae bacterium
ACGTAGGGGATGTTGTATTCCTCGAGCTCTTCCAGCTTGGCGGGGATGTAGTCCTGCAGGAGCACGAAGTTCTGGAAGCGGCGCACCTCGTCGTCGGTCAGGAAGCGCACGGTGGTCGTGTCGATGTAGACGTGGCGCCGAATCTGTCGTCCCCCCGCCTCATGCATGCCGCGCCAGTTCTTGAAGCTGTTCTCGAGGAACTTGTGCGCCGGGATGATCGTGATCGTCTTGTCCCAGTTGCGCACGGTGACGGTGTTCAACGCGATGTCGATCACGTCGCCGTCGGCCCCGAACTGCGGCATCTCGATCCAGTCACCGATCTGCATGTGGTTGTTGCTGGTGAGCTGGATGCTGGCCACCAGCGAGAGGATCGTGCCCTGGAAGATCAACATCAGCACGGCCGTCATCGCCCCGAGACCGGCCACGAAGTAGGCGGGTGACTGATTGGCGAGCTGCGCGACGATGAGGATCCCCGCGACGAGGTAGAAGAACAGCTTGATCAGCTGGAAGAGGCTTTTCAGGGGCCGTCGTTCCGAGCCGGGCGTCTGCGAGTAGATCGTGTTGGCGGCCGACAGTGCAGCATCGATCGTGCGCGCGACCACCAGGATCATCAGCGCGACGGTGAGCCGGATCAGAAACCCGCGGAACTCCGGATACGTGGTCGGGGCCCACTCCAGGCCGACGCGGATCACGACGAGTGGTACGAGGTTCAGCAGCCGGTGCCACACCCGGTGATCATAGACGACGTCGTCCCACTGGATCGGGCTCCGGACCGAGATGTGCCGGATGAGGCGCAGCAGGAGCGGGCGCGCGATCAGGTGCACGACCAGAGCCGCGAGAATCACGAGCGAGATCGTCACCACCACCTGCATGGTGAGGGTCGTCACCCATCCGGGCATCCACGACGGAGCGAAAAGGTCTTCCGGTTGCATCACGAGGGGGGGTTCGGGGGCGCTTGTATCACCGCCAACAGGCAGATATCAATACATATATGAATCGTTCGCCCAGGCATACCAATGACCCGGGGGGGGACTCCCTGGCGGGGCCACTCCTCCCGCTGCTTCTCGAGGTCGCCCAGGCGCAGCAGGAGCGGCTGGACAACGCCCTGAAAGAAGTCGGGCTGTCGCGGGCGAAGCTCGAGGCGCTCCACCAGTTGCTGCAGTCGGACGAGCCCCTGTCGCTTCGCGCCCTGGCCGAGGGACGCCGCTGCGTGCCGTCCAACATCACCACGCTCGTGGACCGACTGGAAACCGAGGGACTGGTTCGCAGGACAGAAGACCCCGACGACCGCCGCAGCGTGCGCGCCGAGCTGACGCCGCTCGGGGCGGAGCGCGCCGCCGCCGGAGTAGAGGTGCTCGCCCGCGTCCAGGACGACTTCGCGCGCTCCCTCCGGCCTGCCGAACACGACGCCCTCAGGCAGATCCTGGCGTCGCTCCGCCCGGACTGACCCCGAACAGCTCCTTCTTCCGCCACCCACCCCACCGGTAGTACGCCACCGAAAAGAGGCTGCTCAGCAGGAAGCTCACCCCGATTCCGAGGGCGATCCCCTGCTCCCCCCGGACCGACGCCAGCCCGTAGGCGAGGGGCACGCGCAGGATCCAGAGCGAGATGATGTTCAGTGCCAGGACGGGGACCATGGATGCTGTCCAGCCGCTGGGCGGCGCCGAATCCGGCCACCACGCCGTCTCCGAACGAGTTCACCAGCGAGAGGATCACGGCCGACCCGGCATAGATCACGATCATCTGGACGCCCGACGGGATCCCCAGTTCGAAGATGGTGCGGAAGTCGCGGGCTGCCGGCCGCCGGGGCGAGAGCGGGTAGCGACCGGGACGCCGCCGCAGGTAGATCAGGCTGTAGACGAAGGCGATTCCCTGCGCGAGCACCATCGCCCACGCGGCGCCGGCCACTCCCAGATCGACCACCGCGATGAAGAGCGGCCCGAGGACCCCGGCCAGGACGGTCGCGAGAAGGACGAAGTAGAGGGGGGTGCGGCTGTCGCCGAAGGCACGGAGCAGCGTCCCGATGAAGTTGTAGCCGACGAGAAAGAGGGTCCCGATGAAGTTGATGCGCAGGTAGGTCGTTGCGGGGCGCAGGATCGAGGCGGGGGTGTTGAGCAGCAGCAGGAGCGACTCGGCGAGAAGGTATCCCGCGACCCCGATCGCCACCGACAGCCCGACGAGCAGGACGCCGAACGCGCCCAGGAAGCGACCGATGCCGGCCTCGTCGCGGGCACCCCGAAGCTGGGCGAAGATCGTCAGGGTGGCGTTGTTCATGCCCAGGACGAACGCCAGCACCACCATCAGCATCGTGGTGGCGACGGTGACCGCGGCGAACGCCTCGCTTCCCAGGAGGTTGCCCACCCAGAGCCCGTTGATCAGCTGCATCAGAGACTGCAGCAGGTTGGCCAGGAGGATGGGGAGGCTGAAGCGTGCGAGCGTTCGCGGGATCGATCCGGCCGTGAAATCGTCGGTCACGGACGGCGGCCCTCGCCACGGGGACGGGGGGGAACGCGGTCAGGACGGAAGTGTTTCATGTATGAAATGATCGCACCCGGCAGGGGATCACGGAACCGGAGCGCTTCCGGACCCGGCCCGTGCGGCGTTCTCGAGGTCCAAGGAGCATACTGATGGTACGGATCGGCACACCGGAGCGCGGCAGCAACCCCTCCGGAACGATGATCACCGGAGAAGCGTCGGGGGGTGTCGCATGACGGAGCTCTCCGTTCTGGAGTTGGGGCGCGTTCGTCAGGGGTCCGACCGCCGCACCGCCCTCGACGAGGCCAGGGCCCTGGGGCAGCACGCCGAGAAGTGGGGGTACAAGCGCATCTGGGTCGCGGAGCACCACAACATGCCCGCGGTGACCACATCGGCCACCTCGCTGGTGATTGCCCACATCGCCGCCGGGACGGAGACGATCCGGGTCGGAGCGGGCGGCATCATGCTCCCCAACCACGCCCCCTACGTCATTGCGGAGCAGTTCGGGACGCTCGCCACGCTCTTTCCGGGGCGCATCGATCTGGGACTCGGACGCGCGCCCGGCACAGACCAGGTCACCCTGCGTGCGCTCCGGCGTGACCCTGCGAACGCGAGAAACTTCCCGAACGACGTTCTCGAGTTGCAGGCGTTCCTGGCCCCGGTCCGGCCCGGCCAACGGATCGAGGCCGTTCCGGGTTCCGGGACGCAGGTCCCCCTCTGGATCCTGGGGTCGAGCCTCTTCGGGGCGCAGCTTGCGGCCGAGCTGGGACTTCCCTACGGCTTCGCCTCGCATTTCGCCCCGCAGATGCTGGACCAGGCCCTGGACGTCTATCGGGAGCGCTTCAAGCCGTCCGCGCAGCTCGATCGTCCCTACGCGATGGTGGGCGTCAACATCATCGCGGCGGACACGGATGCCGAGGCCAGGCGTCTCGCGACGAGCCAGCAGATGTCCTTCGTCGGCATCTT
>CAYORZ010000215.1:0-4038 GCA_964406485.1 uncultured Gemmatimonadaceae bacterium
GCTCCTGGTGGGCGTCGGCTTCCTGGGCGAACTGGTGGCCCAGATGCGCGACGACGTCGAGGCGCATCGGCGTCAGATCGGCGTCGCCCCCCCTCCGCCCTCCGTCGAGGCGTGACGGAGCTCGGGGAGGTCGGGGGCGGCGGGGTGGCAGCGCGAGCGGGCGGCAGCGGGCGTCCGCTCTCCGTCGTCATGCACTGCGTCTACTTTCCCCCCGAGGTCGGGGGGCTGGAAAGCCATGTCTTCCACCTCTGCCGCGCCCTCGCCGAGCGCGGGCACCGGGTGTCGGTGGTCACCTCGCGCTCCCACCCCGACTTCGCTCCGCACGAGGTGATGGACGGCGTCGAGGTCTGGCGGAGCTGGCTCCCGGCCCGCAACCCGGCGGGGTGGGCGACGCACGCCCTCGTTTCCACGCCCCGCCTCCGCACGGTCTCTGCCGACGCCGACCTGGTTCACGCACAGGACATCGCCTCGATCCTCCCGGCCCGTCTGGTGGGGGCGGGGGGCCCGCGCGGGCGCATCCCGCTCGTCACGACGTATCACACGAGCCACTTCCTGAAGCGGGCCGATTCGCCCTTCTGGCGCCCCCTCTTCCGCCGCTTCATCCGCGCGGCGCAGCACAACCTGGCCGCCAGCGCCGAGATCGCCGACGTGGCCGAGTCGATCGCCCCGGGAACGTCGGTGGAAGCACTCACGAACGGCGTCGACACCCGTCGCTTCCGCCCCGTGGCGCCGACGCTCCCCCCTCCGCCCCCCGGACGCCGCCGCATCATCGTCCCGCGACGCCTCTTCGAGAAGAACGGCGTGGAGCACCTCGTGCGGGCGGTGCCGCTCCTCGCGGCTGAGGTCGACGTCGAGGCCGTCCTGGTCGGCGATGGTCCGGAGCGGGAGCGCCTCGAGCAGCTGGCGCACGCCCTCGGCGTGGAGGAACGGGTGCGCTTTCTCGGCGCGCGCCCCCACGTCGACATGCCGGGGCTGCTCTCGTCTGCCGAGATCGCGGTCTTTCCGTCGCTGATGGAGGCGACCTCGGTCGCGGCCCTGGAGTGTCTGGCCTGCGAGGTGCCGGTCGCCGCATCGCGGGTGGGCGGCCTCCCCGAGATCATCGACGACGGGGTCGGCGCGCTCTTCGCGCCGGCCGACCCGGCCGACCTCGCCCGCACCGTGACGCGGCTCCTCGTCGAGGCCGACCTCGACGCCGTCGGGGCCGAAGCGCGACGGCGGGTCGTCGAGCGATGGAGCAACGACCGCCTCGCCGACCGGCACCTGGAGATCTACCGGGCGCTCGTCGACGGCCGTACCGTACCGGCGCCCGCCCCCCCTCGTCCCTGATCGCCTCCCTCCACGACATGCGCCCTTCCGCTGATTCCGTGGCGGCTCCGGACCGCGCCCCGGAGCACCTCGAACTGCCCCCCTGGCTTCCGGCCGTGGTGTACGCCGTCGTCACCCTCGTCCTCTTCCGGGGCTTCGTCTTCAGCGACCAGATGCTCTTCGGCGCAGACACCGAGGGGCTGGGCTACATGGCCCGTGCCTTCTACGCCGAAGCGCTCAAGTCGGGCGACTTCCCCCTCTGGAACCCGATCATCCTGGGGGGCACCCCCTTCCTGGAGTCCCTGGCCGGCGGGGATTCCCTCTACCCGCCCTCGGTCGCCCTCCTCCTCCTCCTGGAGCCCTACCGCGCTCTCGGCTGGAAGCTGGTGGTTCACGTCTGGATGGCGGGAATCTTCATGTACGGGTGGACGCGCGTCCTGGGGGCCAGCCGGGCGGCGGCCCTCATCGCGGGCCTCGGCTATCTGGTGGCGCCCTTCTTCGTGAGCCTCGTCTGGCCGGCGCACGACGGAAAGATGTTCGTGACGGCCCTCACTCCCCTCCTCTTCTGGGCGGTGGAGGCGTGGTTCGCCGGCGGACGCTGGCGGGCGCTGGCCGGGATCGGCGCGGTGGTCGCCCTCACGATCCTGACCACCCACTTCCAGATGGCCTACTTCCTCTTCGGCGCGGCCGGGGCGTACGCCCTCTTCCGGATGGCCCAGGGGGCGCGGGCAGGGGTCCCGGGGGCGGTGCGCCGCTTCGTGCTCTTCGTGGCGATCGCCGTGGCCGGAGCGGGGGCCGCCGGAGTGCAGTTGCTCCCCGCGGTCGATTACATCGGTGACGCGTCGCGCCGCAGCCAGACGACGACGCAGGCCACGCCCGAAGAGAACCGCAGCTACGCGGCGTCGTGGGGGATGCACCCCGAAGAAGCGGTGGCGAGCCTGCTCGTCCCCGAGTTCGTGGGGGCGAGCACGTACGAGGGGGGGTGGACCGACGGGACCTACTGGGGACGCAACGCCTTCAAGCTCAACAGCGAGTACGTGGGACTCGGGCTCCTCCTTCTCACGATCGTCGGCTTCTTCGGGGGGCCACGGAGGGGAGTGCGGATCTTCCTCGCCATCCTGGGCGGGGTCGCGTTCCTCTACACGCTCCAGCAGTGGACCCCGGTCTGGAGCCTCTTCTACGCCGTCGTCCCGGGACTCAAGCTCTTCCGGGCCCCGAGCATGGTGATCTTCCTCACCGGCTTTGCGCTGGCCACCCTGGCGGCCTTCGGCGTCGACCGGGCCCTCGCCTGGACCGCCGACCGCCGGGGCGGGGTGCGGGAGGGAGAACGGGCCGGGCGCGTCCTGCTCGGGGCTGCCGTCCTCCTCGGCGTCGGCACGCTCGCGGCGCAGGGAGGCGTCCTCCTCGACTTCTGGACCGGCGTCTTCGGGTCGCCGGCGGGCATCGAGGCCCTCCCGGCGGCCACCCCCTTCATCGCCCGCGGCTTCCTCATCGCCACCGGGGTCGCCCTCGCTGTGGGGGGGCTTCTCCACGCCGGGGCGAAGGGGTGGCTGAAGCCCTCCGGAGTCGTCGCGCTCCTCGCCGTCCTGATCGCATTCGATGGCGGCCGGATCTCGGACCGCTTCGTCTCGACCCGGGACTTCGACGACTTCGTGGTCCGGGGCCCCGTCGAAGACTTCCTCCTCGAGCGCCAGGCGTCCGACCCCCCCTTCCGGGTGCTCGATCTCGGGGGCACGCAGGCGCTCGGGGGCGACGTGCGGATGGGTGTCTGGGGACTGCACCTCGCCGGGGGCCACCACCCCAACGACCTCCGCCGCTACCGCGAACTCACGGGCATGGTCGGGGGCGGCGCGCCCGAACACCTCCTCCTGCACCCCAACGTGGCACGCATCCTCAACGTGCGCTTCGCGGTCTGGTTCGAGGCCCGCTTCGGACCGATGGCGATGCAGGGACTCGGAGGGCTCGCGGGGGCCGAGGCGGTGGCCGGAACGCGGACGCAGGACGGGAGCGCGTACGAAGTCGTGTACGAACTTCCGACCCTCCCCCGCGCACGCCTGGTCGCGAGCGCCGAAGTCGTCGACGACGACCAGGGGGTGGAGCGGATTCTCGACCCTGCCTTCGATCCCGCCGTCGACGCGACCCTGGCCCCCTCGCCCGAGGCCGAGGCGGCGGTGGCCGCCCTGGAAGGCGGGCGCCCCGTCGGCGAGGTGGTCTGGCTCGACGAGGGCCCCGACCGCGCCCGCCTCGCCGTCACGAGCGACCGGGCCGCCCTCCTCATCGTCTCGCAGAACTGGTATCCGACGTGGCACGCCACCGTCGACGGGGTCGACGTCCCGGTGCTCCGGGCCTACCACACCCTCCAGGCGATCCCCGTCCCTGCCGGCGAACACACGGTCGTGCTCGAGGTGCGCACCGACGGACCCGTCCGTACCGGGGTGGTCGTGAGCGCGCTCTCGTCGCTCCTCCTCATCGGGGTCGCGGGCCTGGACCGATGGGGACCGGGGCGGCGATCCCCCGGGGCCGGCCATGACCGGAATCCCGCTCCGGGGCCCGATCCCGTCGCGTGAGCGATTCCGTCGGGGGTGGGGCGACCCGCCACGGCTCGGGGCGAACGGCCCTTCGCTGGATCATCCAGCTCGCCCTCACCGCCGTGGTGACGGCGTTCGTCCTCCGACGTCTCGGCTTCACCTTCGGCGAGGTGTTCGAACGCCGTTTCGGTGAGACCGACGCCGA
>CAYORZ010000216.1:0-4016 GCA_964406485.1 uncultured Gemmatimonadaceae bacterium
ACGGGGCCGGCCCGACCGACCGGGACGACGGTCGGTCCGTGCTGCTTTGCTTCCCGTGGGCGACGTCAACTCGACCCCACGGGCGGCCTTGAAGCGACCGGGGCAAGTTGACGTCGCCCGGAGACGTCAACGGGCCCCGGTCCGCCGCCGGAGATGCTGTGGGGAGGTTTGACGTCGCCAGGCGACGTCAATCGTACCCGCTTCCGCGAATCGAGGGTGTGGGGCCTGTTTGACGTCACCCGGGAGGGGGGTCGCGGTGGGGTCGGGGCCGCCTTGGGGCCCACGCGACGCCGGCCGCGTTGTCGGCCGCTCGGCCACCAGACACCCCGCGCCCGTCCCGCAATCCCTGAGGCAGCACGCTCCGCGGGTCGCGTGGGTCGACGAGGCGCGCGCGATCGACCGGCCCGGCGCGCCCACGAGGCCGGCGCGACCAACCGGCCCCGGCGCGACCAACCGGCCCGGCGCGGCCGACGGGGCGGGTGGCGCGAGCTACCTGCCCCGTGGCCGTCTCACCAGGCCGCCAGTTCCTCGATGGCCGCCCGCACGTCGGGGACCTGCGGGAGGATCACCTCTTCGAGTTCGGGGGCGTAGGCGACCCAGACGTCCTTCGCACCCACCCGACGCACGGGAGCGTCGAGCCAGGGGAAGAGTTCGTCGGCGATGCGGGCCGAGATCTCGGCACCGATCCCGTAGGTGAGCGCGTCTTCGTGCACCACCAGCGCGCGATTCGTCTTCCGGACCGAATCGGCGATGGTCTCCATGTCGAGGGGAGCGAGGGTGCGCAGATCGATCACCTCGACCGAGAGTCCCGTCTCGCTCGCGGCCTGCCGGGCCGCATCGAGGGAACGCTTCACGAGTGCGCCGCAGGTGATGAGGGTGAGGTCGGACCCCTCCTGCACGACCTTCGCCTGTCCGAAGGGAATCGTGTAGTCGGGCCCCGGGTCCCGCCCCTTGTTGTAGACCTGGCGGTAGAGGTGCTTGTGCTCCAGGAAGATCACCGGGTCGTCGCAGCGGATCGCGGTCCGCAGCAGCCCGTTCGCGTCTTCTGCATTGGACGGGATCGCGACCCGGAGTCCCGGGGTGTGGGTGAAGAGGGTCGCGCCCGTCTGGGAGTGATAGATCGCCCCTCCCTTCAGATATCCGCCGTAGGTCGTGCGGACCACGACCGGAGCCGCGAAGTGCCCGTTGGAGCGGTAGCGCATCGTGGCCAGTTCGTTGCGGATCTGGTGGAAGGCGGGCCAGATGTAGTCGAAGAACTGGATCTCGACGACGGGGCGCATGCCGCGGACGGCCATTCCCACCGCCCGTCCGACGATATTGGCTTCGGCCAGCGGCGAGTTGTAGACGCGGTCACTGCCGAACTGCATCTGGAGTCCGTGGGTCACCTTGAAGACGCCACCCTTCCCCTTCACCTCGGCGAGGGCTTCCTCGCGCGAGGCATCGGCCACATCCTCTCCAAATACGACGATCCGCTCGTCGCGCTCCATCTCCTGCCGGAGGCACGAGTTGAGGAGGTCGACCATCGTGAGTTCGCGATCGTCACCGTAGACCGGCTCCGACTGGAACGAGGGATCCATCGGGGACCGCTCGGATGCGTAGAGGTGGTCGAGGGCGGTCTCGGGGGCGGGCTGGGGCCGGCCGAGCGCCTCGTCCGACGCCGCGGCCACCTCGGCCCGGGCCTCGTCCTCGAGGGCGTCGAGTGATGCCTCCGTGGCCAGGCCGAGTTCGATCAGCCGCGCCCGGAGCCGACGAATGCAGTCCCGCGCCTCCTGTTCCTCCAGCTCGGCCTGCGGCCGATACATACGCTCGTCGTCGGAGAGGGAGTGGGAGTAGGGGCGCGTGCAGTGCGCGTGGAGCAGCGCCGGCCCCCGCCGCTCGCGGCAGTGCCGCACGAGTTCGCCGGCCGCCCGGTAGACGTCGACCGGGTCGGTCCCGTCGCACTCCGCCATGCGGAGGGAGGGGAATCCCGTCAGCAGCTGCGAGACGCTGCCCCCCGCCGTCTGCACCTCGATCGGGACCGAGATCGCGTACTCGTTGTCTTCGACGACGAAGAGGACGGGCAGCTCGAGGTTGCACGCGGTGTTGAGGGCTTCCCAGAACTCCCCCTGCGACGTGGTGCCGTCGCCGGTGGTGCATACCACGATCTCGTCGTCGGCGAAGGAGGAGAGCTCCTGCTGCAGCGCGGGATTCCGGATGGCCCGCAGTCCCGCCTCCGCAGCCCCGACAGCCTGGAGGAACTGCGTTCCCGTCGGCGACGAGGTGCTGGTGATGTTGAAGCGTCGGTCGCCGAAGTGCGAGGGCATCTGCCGCCCGCCGGAGTTCGGGTCGTCGGCCGCCCCCACCGCCTGGAGGAGGTGGTCGAGCGGGGTCTGCCCGAGGGAAAGCGTGAAGGCCCGATCGCGGTAGTAGACGAAGAACCAGTCGCGCGCGGGGTCCATATGCTCGGCGAGGCCCACACCGATGGCTTCGTGGCCTGCGCCCGAGATCTGGAAGAAGATGCGATTCTGGCGCTTGAGTGCGATCTCACGGTCATCCACGTAGCGGGCGACCACCATCGTACGGTAGAAATCGAGCAGCTTCTCGCCGGTCAGTCCGGCCAGGTCGTCGCGAGGCACGTCCAGGGCAGGCGAGTCGGAAGTCTTGGTCTCCATGCCGTCCGAGGTCGAAGGAGGGGCACCGGGCCACCTCGTCCGGGAGGGGCCCGCTAAGCTTGAAACATAGCCCCGAAGGGCGGGTGGGGGGAGCGGGGTACGGTCGGGACGGCCGGCGTCACCACTCCTCCGCGGCCGCTGCCGACGCCGCCTCCGGGGCCGAGGTCGGTGCTTCGCAGTGGTAGTCGCGGCAGATCCAGGCCACCGGGGGGCCTTCGTCCCGGTGCCCGCCGGAGGTGCGTCCCTCGAGAAGGGGCACCTCGATTCCTTCGCCCGTCACCGTGCGGTTGGGGTGCGGGGCCGACCAGGCGGCAGCGACGAGTTCCCGCGCGCGCGGATGGTCGCGGGGGCCGGTGATCACCACCTCGAGCGGCGGGGTCTCGACGCGCACCCGCTGCGTGAGGAGCCGGCCCAGCGCGGTCGGGATCCGCCGCGCGCCCTCGGCTTCGGCCGCGAGGACCCGGTGGGCGAGCGCCCCCAGGTCGTCCCGCCCGGCCAGGTGTCCCACCCTCAGGAGGAGTTCCACCGCCAGGCTGTTGCCGGAGGGGGTGGCCAGGTCGAGGATCTCGCGCGGGCGCACGATCAGCGCCTCCGCGTCGTGCCGGGCGTCGAAGAAGACGCCTTCGTCATCGGACCAGAAGTCGCGGACCACCGCTTCGGCCGCCTCGAGTGCCCCCTCGAACCATTCGGGCTCGAGCGTCACCTCGTGAAGGGTGAGAAGTGCGTTGCCCAGGGCAGCGACGTCGTCGAGGAAGGCATCTCCATGCGCCTCTCCCTCGACCCACACGCGCATCGGCCTCCCTCCGACGTGCATCCGGTCCCGGAGGAAGCGGGCCCCGGTCCGGGCCGCCTCGAGGTAGTCGCGGCGCCCCAGGACCACCGAGGCTTCGGCGAGCGCCCGGACCGTGAAGGCGTTCCAGACGCAGAGCGCCTTCCGGTCCACGAAAGGGTGGGGGCGGGCGCGGCGCGCCTCTCGCAACGCCTCTCGCATCGGGGCCAGCGTCCGGGCCAGCTCGGCCGGGGAACGACCCTCCCGGGCTGCTTCCGTCGCGAGGCGCGTCTCGGGGTGGAGGATCGAACGGCCCCCGTGCGCCCCGGTATCGTGCACCCCGTACACCCGCCGGAAGAGGTCGACGGCGTCGGCGTCGAAGCCGGCCCCTGCGAGGGCCGCCTCGACTTCGGCGGCGCTCCAGAGGTAGAAGCGCCCCTCTTCTCCCTCCGAATCGGCATCCACCGCGGAGTGGAATCCCCCGTGATCGTTGCGGAAATCACTGAGGAGCTCGTCCAGGACCGCGCACGTGACGTCGCGCAACTCGGCAATCCCGGTGAGCTGCCAGGCGGTGAGGTAGACGCGGGCGAGGAGGG
>CAYORZ010000217.1:0-3988 GCA_964406485.1 uncultured Gemmatimonadaceae bacterium
GCCCTGGTCGACACCGGCAGCCGGATGGACGAAGTGATCTTCGAGGAGTTCAAGGGGACGGGAAACATGGAACTCGTCCTCGACCGCCAGATCGCCGACCGGCGGATCTTTCCCGCCATCGACCTCGGCCGCTCCGGCACCCGGAAGGAGGAACTGCTCCTCTCGGAGACCGAACTCAACCGGATGTACCTGATCCGCAACTTCTGCGCCGACATGCCGCCCCGGGAAGCCGTCGAATTCCTGCTCGACCGGATGCGTCGCTACGACGACAACCGCACCTTTCTCGACGCCATCGCCCAGGGGGGGTGAGGCCGCCTGCTCGTTGGCCGCCTACTCGTCGATGACGCTGCTGTAGAGCGGGTTCACCACGAGCTGGCCGTCCTGGAAGACCTTGCGATCCCAGGGGAAGATGATCGTCTCGTCGGTCTCGAGGGCGTACCAGTCGGGCCGGTAGCCGCCCGGACGGACGAAGGCGGTGGCCGTGCGCACCTCGGCCGGCCCCGTGTCGCGGACGGCAGCCAGGGCGAGACGGAGGGTGTCGCCCGACGTCGCCACCTCGTCGACCAGGAGGACGCGGCGACCGGTCAGTCCCCGCGGCGCGGCCGAGAGGATCGCCGGGCGCTCCCGCACCTGTTCCCCCCCCTCCTTCCGCGTCACGAGCATGGAGTGGAAGTCGAGGCGGAGGATCGAGGCGATCACGGCCCCGGGAATCACCCCCGCCCGCGCGATCCCCACGACGACCTCGGGGTCGTACTCCCGGGCCACCCGGAGGGCGAGGGCGCGGGAGAGCTCGCCGAACATCATCCAGGAGACCTCGAGAAAGCGGTCCGGGGCGGGACGGGACGGTCCGAAGGAGTGGGGCACGGTCGCCTCGCGAAGGGGCAGGAGGGGGGGACCGGCAAGGTAAGTCGACCCGGTTGACCCGGGCCACCCCTTCGGGGCAACGTTGACCCTTCCCCACCCGGAGCCGCCCGTGTCCGACGACCTCCAGCGCCGCAGCGACGCCCTCCTCGAAGCCGCCCTCGAGGCCGCCGGTGCCCGCGATCCCCGCGAATTCTACCGCATCCGGCTGCGGGAACTGCGCGAGCGTGACCGCGCCGCCTACGACCGCGGCGTCGCGTACTACCGGACCCGCCTCCTCCCCGCCATCGTCGAGGGAGCCGAGCCGCTCGCCGCCTGGACGGAGTACGGCCGGACCCTGGCCGAGCTCCACGGGCCGGGGCGCACGGTGACGATCGACCCCTCGGGCGCGGCGACGCCGTACGAGGCGCCGGCCGACCCCACCCACCTGATCCTCCACCTCCCCGACGAAGCGCGGGAGGCCGCTCTCCTCGTCGGACTCCCGCAGGAACTCAGCGGGGCCCAGCGGGCGACGTACGACTGGCTGGTGCGGCAGAGCCGGAGACTCGAAGTCCCTCCTGCTCCTGCGGAGTGACCGTCTAGCGCTGCAGGAATCCGACCTGGACGCGAAAGCCAAGGGGGTCGTCGCCGCCGGGGGTGGCCACGGAGGGATGCCGTACCCAGAAGGGGACGTCGAGGCGGAGGCGCCACCCCGATCCGGGGAGCCCCACCTCGACCCCGACCGCGGTGGAGGCGAGGACTTCTCCCGAGGGGAGGGCCCCGTTTGCCGCTGCGCCCGACGTCCCCACCCCTGCCGCCGCCAGCGGCTGCCACTCCACCCCCCCGACCGTCTGCTGCGGCGCGCGTACCGTCACGCCGAGGGTGGCCAGCCAGGGAACGGGAATCCGGGGGTGGTAGCCCCGCAGGGTGCCGCCCCCCGGAGTCCACCCCTCGTCGTCGAAGACAGCCCCCGCCGAGCGGAGCCAGGGGATCGGGGTCGTCTCCCACGGGTCGGCCGACGAGAGAAAGAAGTGCCGCTCGCGGGGGGCGTCGCTCCCCCGCCACCCCGACACCTCCCGACGGGGGTCGGGGGCGAGGACTCCGCCCAGGAAGACGGAGTTCTCGAGCGTCCACCCGGGGGCGAGCTCGCGGTGCCAGGCGCCGTGGAGCGCGAGGCGGAGCCAGCGGTGGTTGCCCGTGTCGGCGCCCACCCCGAAGAGACCCTCGAGGGCGAGGCCGCCGTCGAGCGAGCGGTGTGCGAGTCCGAGCGAAGCCTCTCCGGCGTACTTCCGCCCCGGCGTCCACGCCGAGCCCGCCACATAGCCGGGCTCGTATACCCACGACGCCGTGGCTCCCCACGAGAGGGTGCGGACGGCACCCGCCGCGGGGCGCTCGGCGGGGTGCGTCGAGCGGGAGTGCCGCATCCGGGCCAGCCCCCGCCCCTCGCCGAGGAAGGCGAAGAGGTCGAGGCGCTCCCCGGCGAGCCGGCCCACCCCCCGCCGCGTCCATTCGACCAGAAGGCTCCCCGGGTCGAAGGCGTCGACACCGTCACCGAGGCTTCCGAGCGGGAGCGCCGGGAGACCGAGCTGCACGCGGAGGTCATGCACCCCCATCACCGAGCGCCGCAGCTGGAGTCCCCCGACCACCCCGCCCGCGCCGTTGCCCCAGGCCAGGGGGAACCACCCGACGGGCACCCGCGAGCGGTCGGGAGGGAGCGGGTGGAGAGGACGGTCGCGCCGCACCACCCGCAGGGGGTCGGCCCCCCACCCTTCCGCCCACCCGTTGTTGGCGGGATTCCAGTCGAGGATCGTCCCCTCCGGATCGAGCACCGCCTCGACCGGGCGAAAATCGGTCTCGATGGTGTGCCGCCCGCGGGCGGCAGCGCCGGCCACCCGGACCCGGGCGTGCTCTCCGTCGGCGCCGCGGAATTCGACCTCGGGCGGCATCCGCAGGTCGCCCCGCTTCTCGACGGCGAAGTCGGTGCGGTAGCCGCCCCCCGGCCGCTCCACGACCGTCACTCCGGTGAGGGCATAGTCGACGAGCCCCGTGGTGTGGAGCCACCCCCCGAAGAACCACCCGAGGTCCTGCCCCATCACCTCTTCGGCCACCGCCTGGAAGGCCGGGGTGTCGACGTGGCGAAAGCGGTAGCGGTCGTGGTAGATGCGCAGGATCCGCGTGAAGGTCTCCTCGCCGGCAAGCGCCCGCAGCATCCAGAAGACGACCGACCCCTTCGTGTAGATGGCCGCGCTGTAGCGGGCGTAGTCGGTGTACTCCTCTCCGGCCAGGACAACGGGTTCGCTCGTCCCGTCGAGGTCGCGCCGCACCGTCGCTTCGACCGAGCCGCGGAAGGCGGCGGCCCCCGCGCCGGCCCGCTCGTTGAACCACGCCGTCTGGAACGAGGTGAGTCCCTCGTCGAGCCACCCCTCGTACCACTCGGTGTTGGCCAGGACGCCGTGCGCGTAGATGTGTCCGACCTCGTGCAGGATCAGCCCCTGCGATGCCGAGCCGTTCATCACGAGCATGGGGAACTCCGTCCCGCCACCCTCGAGACGGTGGAGGTTCGTGACCTGCGGGTAGGGGTAGTCCCCGAAGATCGAGTCGAGCCACTGGAGGGCTGTGGCGGTGCGGCGGACCGCGATGCCATTCCCCCAGCTCTCCTCGTCGCCCGGCCGGTAGAGCACGTGGATCGTGACGTCGTCCCATGCGCCCTGCTCGTAGATGTAGTCCGGACTCGTCGACCAGGCGAAGTGGTGCACCCGGTCGGCGACCCACCGCACCCGCTTCCACCCCTCGGGGGCGGTGGCGCCGGGCTCCAGGAGTCCCAGGGGAAGCTCCGCCGGAAGGGTGACGGCCGGGAATTCGTCGCAGATCCGCTCCCCCGACCGCTCGATGCAGGGGGGATTGGTGAGACTGCCGTACCACTCCCGATCGTAGGCGACGGGGCCGGTGCCCGGTGCGGCTGCCGCCTCCCACCCCGGATCTCCCGAGACGGCCACCCCGGTCGCGCCCATCACCTGATCGCTCCGGAGCTCGAGGGTGACGTCGTAGCGCGCGAACTCGCCGTGGAATTCTCCGGCCCGGTAGAGCGGGTGCGTGCGCCACCCCCGGGCGTCGTACACGACCACCCGCGGGTACCACTGGGCGTAGT
>CAYORZ010000218.1:0-3969 GCA_964406485.1 uncultured Gemmatimonadaceae bacterium
GACGGTGGTGCCCTTGGCCGTGACCGCGGCCAGCAGGACGTTCTCGGTGGCTCCCACGCTGGGGAACTCGAAGGTGACCTCGGCGCCGTGTAGGCGGTCGCAGCGACCCTCCAGGTAGCCGTGCTCGACCATGGCCGAAAGCACGAGGTTGCGGCGGCTGAGGGCGGCCTCGGGGTTGCGGAAGGGGTCGTAGAAGGTGGGACGGTTGAGAATCGCTGCCAGGAGAGCCGCCTCGGCCACATCGACCTCGGTCACGTCTTTTCCGAAGTAGGCGCGCGAGGCCGACTGGAAGCCGTACCCGCGTCCCATGTAGATTTCGTTGATGTAGGCCTCGAGAATCTGATCCTTCTCGTACGACCGCTCGAGTTCGAAGGCGACCTGCAACTCGCGGAGCTTCCGGGTGTAGCGGCGCTCGTTGCCCACTCGCTCGATGAACATGTTGCGTGCCAGCTGCTGGGTGATCGTGCTCCCGCCCCACCGGTAGCGTCCGGTGAGCTGGCCGAGGGCGGCGCGGGAGAATCCCCAGATGTCGAAGCCGCCGTGGCGGTAGAAGCGGTGGTCCTCGATCGCGATCACCGCCTGCGGCACATGGGCGGGGAGGGCTTCGATCGAGACCGGGGTGCGGCGCTGCATGCCGAGCTCGGCGATGAGGCGACCGTCGGCGGCAAGGAGCTTGCTGGTCTGCTCGGGTTCCCAGGTGCGGATCTGGGCAACCGAGGGACAGGTGGCGCAGACGTTCTGCCACGTGCCCACGGCCAGCCCCATCGCCAGGAAGCCGACGAAGAGAGCCCCCATTCCCAGGGGCACGAAGACCCGCGGCTCGCGCAGGGGAGCGGCGAGACGGACGATCCGGTCACGAAGGGCGGAGGTGGAGCGTGATCCCATGGAAGTCGGTGGAGCTGGGTGTAACGGCGACCGCGCGTGAGCGTAGGGATGCCTCGTGGGTCCGGTCGTCGACCGCCCGCATGAAGTGCACGAAACGGGCCATCGTTCCCTACACGCGATGGGGCGGAAATGTCCCCGGCGACGGGGGGCGGGCCGACCTCTCTCTCGCCCCGCCGTCCGCATGAGATCGTTCCTGGCCTTCGTCTGGCTCGTCCTCGCCGGCTGCGGGGGCGGAGATGCCGGCGCGTCGCTGCCCCCCGCCGATACCACCCTCGTGGTGGCCTCCGACCCCGAGTTGCGGGCGATGGCGACCGAGATGCTCCCGCTCCTGGCCGACCGTTCGGGGCTGGAGTTGCGGGCGCCGGTGCGGATCGAGCGCCGCAGCCGGGCCGAACTGGAGCGGTACCTCGCGACCCGCCTCGACGAGGAACTGCCCGAGGAGCGGGCACGAAGGATCACGCGCAGCTACCACCTCCTGGGGCTGGCCCCCGACGACCTCCGGTTGCGCGAACTTCTGGCGGCGGTCTACCTCGAACAGGTGGCGGGCTTCTACGATCCCGACTCGACAGCCCTCTTCGTGCTCGATGATCAACCCGACGAGCTGGTGCGTCCCCTCCTTCTTCACGAACTGGTGCACGCCGTCCAGGACCAGACCGTTCGCCTCGACTCCCTCACCGACCCGTCGCGCGACAACGACCGCCGCAAGGCGGCCCACGCGGCCATCGAGGGGCACGCCACCCTCGTCATGATGGAACTGCTCAACGCCGACGCGCGGGGGCGCGTGCCCGATGTAACGCAGCTTCCCGGCTTCGGCGAACAGTTGCGTCCCGCTCTCGACGGCGCGCGCGAGCAGTATCCGGTGCTCGCTTCCGCCCCGGCGATCATCAGTGAATCGCTGCTCTTTCCCTACCTCGAGGGGGCATCGTTCATGCTCGAACTGTGGCGCAGCGGGGTAGAGCGAGGTGCGGCCTTCCGGGGACTTCTTCCCGAGTCGACCGAGCAGGTGCTGGAGCCGTCGCGGCTGATCGGCCCCGAGAAGGACGGGCCCACCGACGTGCTCCTCGGCGTGGACGAGGGAGAGGCGCTCTACACCGACGTCCTGGGACGAGCCGAAGTCGACCTTCTGCTGCGCGAACTCATCGGCTCCGACGCGCCGGAGGCGCGCGGGTGGGATGGCGATCGCTTCGTTCTGGTGGCCCCCGCCAGGGGGGGCGCCACCCATCTCGTCTGGGCCTCGGTATGGGACTCCGTCGCGGAGCGCGATGCCTTCGTGGCGGCGCTCGACGGCGTGCTCCACCGCTTTCCCCTCCCGTCCCGGCTCGAGGCGATCGAGGTCGACCAGAGACCGGTCGTGCTCCTGCGCGTGGGACACGAGGGGGGAGTGAGCGTGGAACTCCAGGGGGGGCAGGAGTGATGCGAACGGGGGGAGCGCCCGCGGCGGCCACGACCATCGCGGTCCGGGCCGGCGGAGTACCGCGCGACTACACGGTCCAGGTCGGGGCGGGGCTTCTGGACGAGGTGGGAGCGCGGGCGGCCGAGGCGGCCCCGGGAGCGCGCCGGTGGGTCGTCATCTCCGACGACACCGTCGCCGCCCTCCACGGGGACCGGGTGCGCCGCTCCTTCGGAACGCCCCCGCCGCCGCTTCTCACCTTCGCGGCCGGCGAAGCGTCCAAAACCCGGGCCGAGTGGGCCCGCCTGACCGACGCCATGCTCGCCCTCGGCCTCGGGCGCGACTCCGGCGTGATCGCGCTCGGCGGTGGGGTGGTCGGCGACCTCGCGGGCTTTGTCGCGGCCACGTATCTGCGGGGGGTACCGGTCGTGCAGCTTCCGACCTCGATCGTCGCGATGGTCGACAGCGCCGTGGGCGGAAAGACCGGCGTCGACACCCCGGCGGGAAAGAATCTGGTGGGCGCCTTCCACCCCCCCGCGACCGTCCTGGTCGACCCCACCGTCGTCGCCACCCTCCCCCGGCTCCAGCGCGCCGAAGGGCTCGCCGAGGCCGTCAAGCACGGGGCCATCGTCGATGCCGCCTACGCCCGCCGGATCGCCGACGACGCCGACATGCTCCTGGCCGGCGACGTGACGGCCATCGAGGGGGTGGTCCGTCGCTCCATCGAGATCAAGGCGTCGGTCGTGGGCCTCGACGAACGGGAAGGGGGGCTGCGCGAGGTCCTCAACTTCGGGCATACCCTGGGGCACGCCCTCGAGGCGGCCTCCGAATTCCGGCTCCCTCACGGCGAGGCCGTGGCCATCGGCATGGTCCTCGAGGCGCGCCTCGGGGAGCGCACCGGTCAGACGCGCCCCGGTACCGCCGCCGAGCTCGCCCGGATCCTGGACGCCGTGGCACTCCCCACCGCTCCTCCGCCGGGGCTGGACCCGGAAGTGGTTGCGGGGTACCTCGACACCGACAAGAAGGTGCGCGCCGGCGCGTGGAGGGTGGTGCTGCTCGAAGAGCTCGGCGCGATCGCCCGCCCACCCCGGGGGTGGGCCCACCCCGTCGACCCGGCGGCGGTACGAGAGGTGCTGGACTCTGCTTGAGACGCCCCGATGACCCACCTATACTCCACCCCTTCCGACCGATCCCACGGAGGTGACATGGCACTCCGCGAGCGGTACCGCCACGAGACGCTCGCATCGGCGCTGGCCCGCCGGATCGCGGTCGGTGCAGACGACGAGGCCCTGATCCATCGGGACCGCCGCTGGACATTGGGGCGGATCGATGCCCACGCCGAAGCCCTCGCCGCCTCCCTCCGCGATCTGGGAGTGGAGCCGGGCGATCGCGTGGCCCTCGTGCTTCCGCAGTGCCCCGAATTCGCGATCGCCCTCCTGGCGACGGTCCGGATCGGCGCCCTGGTCGTTCCGCTGGACCCGAATCTGACGGGGGGAGAGTTGCGCTACCGGCTGCGGCACTCCGAGGCCGTGACCGCGATCACCGTGGAGTCCCATCGCGATGCGGACTTCCTGGAGCGATTCGAGGCGATGATACCCCAGCTCCCCGCCCTCCAGCACGTCGTGATGGTGGGCGAAGGCGATCTCTGGTACGGCGACCGCGTCTTCGGGTGGCACGACCTCGTCTCGGCCGGG
>CAYORZ010000219.1:0-3291 GCA_964406485.1 uncultured Gemmatimonadaceae bacterium
GTCGATCTGGAGACGACCGGCGGTGTCGATGATGAGGACGGCACGGCCCTGCGCCCGGGCCGCGTCGACCGCCGCCCGCGCGGTCGCCACCGGGTCACCCCCGAAGGTGCCGGCATGGACGGGGACGTCGATCTGCCGTCCCAACGTCTGGAGCTGCTCGATCGCGGCCGGGCGCTGAAGGTCGCAGGCGGCCAGCATCGGGGTCCGCCCCTCGGCAGCGAAGCGGCGGGCGAGCTTGGCCGACGTGGTCGTCTTTCCGGAGCCCTGGAGTCCCACGACCATCAGGATCGTCGGCGGCGACGACACCCACCGGATCGTCGGACGCCCCTCGCCCAGGAGGGCGGCGAGCTCGTCGTGCACGATCTTGACGATCTGCTGCCCCGGCGAGACGGACTTCACCACGGCGTCGCCGAGGGCGCGTTCCTGGACCCGCCCCAGGAAGTCGCGGGTCACCTTGAAGTTGACGTCGGCTTCCAGAAGGACCCGACGGACCTCGCGCAGGCCTTCCCGGATCATCGGCTCGGTCAGGACCCCGCGCTGGCGGAATCGCGACAGTACACCGTCCAGTTTGTCGCTGAGTTCCTCGAACATCGAATCACCCGTGGAAGGGAAGGTCGCAGGTGTGCGGGCGACGAGGCCGCGAAGGGATTATCGTAAACGGAGCGGTGCGACGTGTGAAGCGCCGCCTCACGACACCTCGATGATCTGGTCGCGCCGCGTGCCCACCGAGATCCACCGCACCGGGGTCTCGGTCAGTTCCTGGATCCGGTCGAGGTAGGCGCGGGCATTGCGCGGGAGGTCGGCCAGGGTGCGGCACCCCGTCGTGTCGGACTCCCACCCGGGCATCATGTCGAGGCGCGGCTCCACCTGCCCCAGCCGCCAGGTATCGGCCGGAAAATCCTGCGTGCAGTGGCCGTCGGGAAAGCAGTACTCCATCCCGATGCCGATCTCGGGGAGGGTGTCGAGGACGTCGAGCTTGGTCACCGCCAAGGCGGTGAGTCCGTTGACGCGGGCGGCGTACCGCGCGAGGACGGCGTCGAACCATCCGCTCGTCCATTTCGGGGTCGAGGCCGGTGGGGAGCGGGCCGTTGCCGACCCGGGTCGTGTACGCCTTGACCACGCCGACCACGTCGGTGATGCGGGTGGGTCCGATCCCGATCCCGAGGGCCGCCCCTGCCGCGGTGGTATTGGACGAGGTCACGAAGGGATAGGTGCCGTGGTCGAGGTCGAGCGCGGTCCCCTGGGCGCCTTCGAGCAGCACCCGCTTTCCACCACGCAGCGCCTCCACCACCTCGATCCCGGTGTCGGTCGCGAGGGCCAGGAGGCGGTCCGAGAGGGCGACGCTCCGTTCGACGGCAGCCAGGAGTTCGGGGACGAGAGCGTGCTCGCCGGCCTCCTCCATCCGGGCGCGGGCCCGGGCCACCCCCTCCTCGACCCGCCGCCTGAAGCGGTCGGGCTGATGGATCTCGGCAACCCGGATCCCGCGGCGACCCGCCTTGTCTTCGTAGGCCGGCCCGATGCCCCGACCCGTGGTCCCGATCTTCTCTTCCGCCTGATCCTCGCCGAGGCGGTCGAGTACCTGATGGTAGGGAAGAAGCAGGTGGGCCCGTTCGCTCACCCCGATCCTTCCGGCGACATCGATATCACGAGCGACGAGGGCGTCGTGTTCCTCGAAGAACTGTTCCACGTCGAGGACGACGCCGTTGCCCAGGAGGCAGCGGGTGCCGGGGTGGAGGATGCCGGAAGGGATCTGGTGGAGGATGAATTCCTGCGACCCCACATGCACGGTGTGGCCCGCATTGGCGCCGCCCTGGTAGCGGGCCACCACATCGACCGCCTCCGAAAGGACGTCGACGATCTTTCCCTTGCCTTCGTCGCCCCACTGGCACCCGACGACGACGGTGCACGCACCCGTTCCAGACATCCGAGATCCGCTCCAGAAAAAAGGCCCCTCCCGGGAAGCGGGAAGGGCCCTCGTCGATGCATCTTCCCCGGCAAGCTAGAACGGGGCGCCGGACGTGTCAATCAGCCCGTAACTCCACCTCGTCCAGGAGGGCCTCCACCCGCGCTCGTCCCTCTTCGGCGAGGGGGTGGAGGGGAGGACGCGGGGGTCCGCCCACGAGGCCGAGGCGGTCGAGGGCGTACTTCACCCCGGGGACTCCGAAGGCCCCGATGATGCCGACGTGGAGGGGGGTCACCCTGGCCTGCGTCTGCCGCGCCTGTTCGGCGTCGCCCGCCCGGTGGGCCGTGTGGATCGTCCGGCACCACGCCGGAACGAGGTTGCCCACCCCGAGGATTCCCCCCACCGCCCCCGCCTCCAGGGCGGCGTGGAAGAGCGCTCCGCTGCCCACCAGGAGCTGCAGGCCCGGTGCGCAGGCGTCGATCACCTCTCGCAGCAGGTCGAGGTCGCCCCGGGAGTCCTTCATTCCCACGATGTTCTCGTGCTCGGAGAGGTCGGCCAGGAGGGGGGTGGAGAGGTCGAGGGTGCTCATGCGAAGCGGCACCTGGTAGACGATCACCGGCACCGGCGATCCGTCGGCTACCGCCCGGTAGTGATCGCGGAGCACGGGAGGCGTCATCGCCGCCCGGTAGAAGGCGGGCGGCTGCACGAGGACGGCGTCCGCGCCGGCCTCGGCGGCGGTCCGGCACAGCCGCAGGGTGGCCCGGGTGGACTCGGCACCCGTCCCCGCGATCACGAGGGCAGACCCCGCCACTCCCCGCGCAATCTCGCACGCCGCCCTTCGCTCGGCGTCGTCGAGGAGGACCGCCTCGCCGGTGGATCCGGCCACCACGATCCCCTGCACCCCGGCCCGTACCAGGTGGGCGAGGTTGTGGCGGAGCGCGACCCGGTCGATCTCGCCGCGGGGGGTGAAGGGTGTCGGGGCGGGAACGTGCACCCCTGCGAGGTCGATCGCCACGAGCGGGGTCAGCTGCCGAAGATCCGGCTCATCTCGTGCGCCAGGTCCTGACTGGGCGCACCCCCGTCTCCCGCCTCCGGAGCCCCCACCCGCGACCCGGTGTCGCCCCCCCCGAAGGTGTTCATCCGCAAGTCGAAGTCGGTGGGGTTGTTGGCCGCGGCCTTCGCCACCTTGAAGTCGACCTGGCCGCTCTTCACGAGATCCATCAGGTGCTGGTCGAAGCTCTGCGACCCGTACTGCGAGCGCCCCTCCTCGATGAGGTCGAAGATCTCGTCGAGGCGGGCCTGGTCACGGATGCAGTCCCGGATCGTGCCGGTCACCCGCATGATCTCGCAGGCGGGCACCCGGCCCATCCCGTCGCGGGTGGGGATCA
>CAYORZ010000219.1:3301-3962 GCA_964406485.1 uncultured Gemmatimonadaceae bacterium
CACGGCCTGGAGCGACTCGGCCAGGCGGATCCGGATCATCTCCTGCTCGTTGGGATCGAAGACGGCGATCAGCCGCGAAAGCGTCTGCACGGCGTTCTTCGTGTGGACGGTCGAGATCACGAGGTGACCGGTCTCGGCCGCCTTGAGGGCGGTGTCGATCGTTTCCTTGTCGCGCATCTCGCCGATGAGGATCACGTCGGGATCCTGCCGGAGCGAAGCCCGGAGTCCCATCATGAAGCTGTCGGTGTCGGTGCCGATGTCGCGCTGGGTCACCGAGCTGCGCTGGTCGCGGTGGAGGAATTCCACCGGATTCTCCAGCGTCACGATGTGCATCGGCTTGGTGGCGTTGATGTGATTGATCATCGCCGCCATCGTCGAGCTCTTCCCCGAGCCGGTGACTCCCGTGACGAGGATCAGTCCCCGTTCGTAGTCGGCAATCTCGCGGAGGACGGGGGGCAGCTTGAGGTCGTCGAAGGTGGGGATCTCGATCGGGATCACGCGCATCACGATCATGATGCTGCTGCGCTGACGCAGGATGTTGACCCGGAACCTCCCGAGCCCCGGGAGTCCCCAGGAGCAGTCGTAGTCGAGGATCTGGTCGATCCGCGCCCGGTCGGCGTCGTGCGGCATCAGCTTCATGGCGAGTTGCCGCACCTGCTCG
>CAYORZ010000220.1:0-3931 GCA_964406485.1 uncultured Gemmatimonadaceae bacterium
AGGTGGCCCGGTGGTCGGGCACCACGCCCGAGTGGGTTCTCGCCCACAACCTCCGCCCATCCGTCGGGGAATTCCGGAAGGAACTGCTCCGCGACCAGGGCTTCACCGTCGGACGGCTCGACGCCCGCTACAAGGGGCTCGACCGGCGCGACGCAGGGATGGGGTACGACTACGACCCGGCCCTCGCCGCCTGGAACCACGCCTTCTCGCCGGCGATCAACATCTACATGGCCGAGGAACTGGGGTGGACCACCGACCTCCAGTACTACCTCTTCGGGCCGGTGAATCCGTGGAACCGGAGCGGCGACACCACCGGAGAAGACCTCCGGCTCGCGATGTCGGAGAATCCGTACCTCCACCTTCTCGTGCAGGCGGGCTATTTCGACGGCGGCACCGACTACTTCAGCGCGAAGTACACCATGTGGAACCTCGATCCGGCAGGGCGCCTGCAGGACCGCATGCGCTTCACCGGCTACGAGAGCGGCCACATGATGTATCTGCGGGCCGAGGACCTGCCGACCTCCAACCAGGACATCCGCGACTTCATCGCCTGGTCGCTCGAGGCCGCGGAGCAGCCGGCCGGGTACCGCTGATCCGTCGGGCGCCGCTCGGGGGTCCGTCGCCGGAGATCCCGGGCGGCGGGCCCCGTCTGGCGGGGCCCTGCAACTTTCGCCAGACTCGATAGATGGAATCCGGCGCTACCGGAAGTCCCCCTTCCGACTCGACTTCCCGGACGCCGCGCTGGCGGCGTCTTCGCATCGCCCTCCTGATTCTCGGGGCGGTAGTCGTCGTCGGCGTGCCCCTCGCCGCGTGGGAGGCTTCGACCTCCACCCTCCAGGCAAGGTGGTTCTCGGCGCGCGGGCGGGACCTCGACTGGAGCGTACGGGCCGGACCGAGCGAGCGGATCCGTTTTCCCGCTGCGGGTCCCTGGGACGAGCGGCTCGGGTATGTGGCGCTTCCCCGGATGATCGAGCGAGCCCGGGAGCGGGGATTCACCATCTCGGCGCAGGCGGTGGTGACCGAGGCCTTCCAGCAACGGGTCGACGCGGGGCGATATCCGGTCTACCCCGAGAAGTCCCGGGGGGGACTCGTGATCCGCGACCGCCGCAACCGCACGGTCCACTCCTCGCCGCATCCGACCCGGATCTACGAGGCCTTCTCGGCGATCCCGCCCGTGGTGTGGGAAAGTCTGCTCTACATCGAGAACCGCGACTTTCTCGACTCGACCTCGCCCCTGCGCAATCCCGCGGTCGACTGGACCCGCCTGGCCCGCGCGGTCGGTGAGCTGGGACTGAGTGTGCTCGGCAGCGACCGCAACGTCCCGGGGGGAAGCACCCTCGCGACCCAGCTGGAGAAATTCCGGCACTCCCCGGGAGGACGCACGGCGTCGATACGCGACAAGGCACGCCAGATGGAGGCGGCCGCGATGCGGGCCTACATCGACGGCCCCGAGACGCTCCGCGACCGCGAAGAGACGGTACGCGACTACCTCAACTCCGTCCCCCTGGCGGCCCAGCGGGGGCACGGCGAGGTCATCGGCCTGGCCGACGGGCTCCGCGCCTGGTTCGGAACCCCCTTCGACAGCGCGAATGCGCTCCTCCGTGCCGAGCCGGACAACGACGCGGCGGCGGCGGCGCGGGCCGTGGTCTTCCGGCAGGTCCTGAGCCTGCTGGTGGCGCACCGGCGTCCCTCCTTCTACCTCGCGCAGGAGCGGGGGCACGAGGAATTGCGCCGGCTCACCGACTCCTACCTCCGCCTCATGGTGCGCGACAGCATCGTCGACGGCGCCCTGGGTCGCGAAGCGCTGGCGGCCGAGGTGGCGGTGCTGCGGAGGGCGCCCGACCCCGACCCCGTCCCCTTCGTGGAACGAAAGGCGTCGACCGCGGTCCGCACCGCCCTCCTCCCGCTCCTGGGGCTCGAGGGGTTGTACGACCTCGACCGCCTGGACCTCACCGTGCGCACCACCCTCGACCTCACCTGGCAGGCGGGCGTATCGGACCTCTTCACCAACCTCCACGACCCCGACTACGTGGCGGGGAGCCCCTTCGCCGCCTACCGGCTCCTGGGCACCAACGACCCCACCAGGGTGCTCTACAGCTTCACCCTCCTGGAAAGCACCCCGATCGGGCTCGCGGTGCGCGTCCAGAACGACAACTTCGATGGCCCCTTCAACCTGACCTCGGCGGGGCGGCTCGAACTGGGGTCGACCGCGAAGCTCCGGACGCTGGTCAGTTACCTCCAGGTGGTGGCAGCGCTCCACGACCGCCTTGCCCCGCTCGCGCCGACGGCTCGCGACACCCTGTCCGTTGCCCCGGACGACCCCCTTACCCGGTGGGCCGTGGGGCAGCTGCAGAGCCGGCCGGGGATCACGAAGGCCGAACTGCTCGACGAGGCGATGCAGCGCACGTACTCGGCGAGTCCCCGGGAGCGCTTCGCGACCGGGGGCGGGGTCCAGACCTTCTCCAACTTCGATCGTACGCATGACGCGAGCCGCCTGACGGTCCAGACCGCCTTCGAGCAGTCGGTCAACCTCCCCTTCGTGCGGATGATGCGCGAGCTGGTCCAGTACTTCATGTATCTGGAGCCGGGCTCGACGGCCCACGTCCTGCAGGCGGTCGACGACCCCCAGCGGCAGGAGTATCTGGAGCGCTTCGCCGACCGCGAGGGGCGGGTCTTCATCCGGGAATTCTACCGCCGCGACGACGGGGTGCCTGCCGACTCGATCCTCTACCGCCTCGTGGAGGATCGCGATCTGGGCCCCACCCGCACCGCCTGGGCCTTCCGGGCCGTCCGCCCCGACGCTCCCCCGGAGGTCTTCGAGTCGTTCCTGCGCTCGACCACGCCGCTGGCCGGGCTGACCCCCGGCGTCGTCGAGGATCTCTACAGCCGCACCGACCCCACGCAGCACGACCTGAACGACCTCGGCTACCTGGCGCGTGTCCACCCCCTCGAGTTGTGGGTGGTCGAGCGGCTCCTGGAAGACCCCGACGTCGCCCTGCAGACGCTGCTCGACGAGGGGGGCGGGGTCCGGCGCGAGGTGTACGAGTGGCTCTTCCGCACGTCGCGCCGCAATGCGCAGGACACGCGCATCCGCTCGATCCTCGAGCTGGAGGCCTTCCACCTGATCCACCGCCAGTGGCAGCGGCTCGGGTACCCCTTCGCCGACATCGTTCCCTCGCTCGGGACGGCGATCGGCAGCTCCGGCGACCGCCCCATGGCCCTCGCCGAGCTGCTCGGGATCCTGGTGAATGACGGCGTGCGGCTCCCGGTGGTCCGGGTCGACGAGCTTCACTTTGCCGACGCCACTCCCTTCGAGACCCGGATGCGGCGCGCACCCGCCCGGGGGGAGCGGGTCCTCGATCCCGCGGTGGCGCGCGTCGCCCTCCGCGCCCTTCAGGGGGTCGTCGAGCGCGGGACGGCGCGGCGGGCGGGAGGGAGTGTGACCGATGCCGAGGGAGCCCCGGTGGTGATGGGGGGCAAGACCGGCACCGGCGACAACCGGTTCCAGGTCTACGCCCCCGGAGGGGCCCTCGTCGAGTCCCGGGCGGTGAACCGGACCGCGACCTTCGTCTTTACCCTCGGGGAGCGGTATGTCGGCGTGGTCACGGCGTACGTCCCCGGCCCCGACGCCGACGCCTTCGCCTTCACCAGCGCCCTCCCGGCCGAGATCTTTCGCGCCCTGGGGCCCGTCCTGAGTCCGCTCCCCCTCGGGACGGGCGTTGACGCCCGGGGGGTGGAGGCGTCAATTGGCGACCGACCGGAGACGGCGTCGCCGGTCCCCTGATCTTCCCCCCCGGATGGTGTGCCCCTCGATGCGTCGACTCCTTCTCTTCTCCCTCGCGACCCTGGCCGTCGTCGGCACGTCATGCACCGGCGACGGGGCCCCTCCCGCCGCCGCCCCCGAAGTCGCGGTCGACTTCGAGCGGTACGA
>CAYORZ010000221.1:0-3924 GCA_964406485.1 uncultured Gemmatimonadaceae bacterium
TTCTGGTTCGGGCACGGCCTCTCCTTCTGGCTCGGGATGCTCGCCTTCGATGTCGACGCGGGCCTGGTCGCCGCGTTCTTCACCGAGGCGGTGGTGGGCTTCGGCGTCGCTCTCCCGGCGGCGCCGGGGTTCTTCGGGACCTTCCACGCCTCGGCAGCCTTCGCCCTCGAGACGGTCTACCGCGTCGGCGAGATCCCGACCCTGGCGTTCGCCTACGGCTACCACCTGGGGGGCTTCATCCCCGTCACCCTGATCGGACTCTGGTACGCCAACCGCCTGGGACTCTCGCTTGCCGAGATGCGGAAGGGCGACCGGGATTCCGGGACGGGCGGGACCGTCACCGAGAGCGCATGAGGCGTCGATGACAGACGTGGACGGGCGGCTGTCGGGGGTGCGGGTACGGGCGCCGGCCAAGGTCAACCTCACCCTCCGGGTCCTCGAGCGGCGGCCGGACGGGTATCACGAGCTGGAGACCGTCTTCCAGGCGATCGACCTCTGCGACGAGATCGAGGTCCGCGTGGTCGGAGGCGAGGGAGTCGCGCTCCGGGTGATCGGGGCCGAGATCGGGCGCCACGAAGACAACCTGGTGATGCGGGCCGCGCAGGCGTTCCGCGCCGAGGGTGGGGGGACACCGGGGCTGGAACTCACCCTCACCAAGCGGATTCCGGCGGGCGCGGGGCTCGGAGGCGGATCGTCGGACGCCGGAGCGACGCTGCGCGCCCTGGCCCGACTCTTTCCGGGAACGGTGACGCCCGCGCGCCTCCACGACCTTGCGGCAACCCTCGGCTCGGACGTGCCCTTCTTCACGCAAAACGAGGGGCGGGTGCTCGGACGGGGGAAGGGGGAGCGGATGCGGTCCCTCGCCCCCCTCCCGACGGGGTGGCTGGTGGTGGGGCTCCCTCCGGTCCACGTGGCCACCCCCGCGGCCTACGGCCGGCTCGCCGCCGCGCGGGGGGAGGACGGGGGCCGCGTGCCTGCGCCCGTCTTCCCGCCCCCTGCTCCCCTGCCTGCCGACTGGGAGGGGGTGGCCGCCCTCGCGGTCAATGATTTCGAGGGGGTCGTCGCGGGGATGCATCCCGCGGTCGGGCGCACGCTCGCTGCCCTCCGGACTCCGGGAGCACTCTTCACGCTCCTCTCGGGGAGCGGCGCCGCAGCCTTCGCACTCCACCGCGATCGGGAGAGCGCGGAGCAGGCCCGCGCCTCGGCGCGGGCGACCTGCCCCGAGTCCCGCTTCGTCATCGCCCGGACCCTCGCCCGCCTCCCCGAGGTGGAGCCCCTGCGCCCGTGACACCTCCCCGGGGGTACACTACCTTCTTCCGTGCGAGGGCGCCGGAGTCGCGCCCCGTGGTGGCCCGTCGTCTAATGGCAGGACACCGGACTTTGGATCCGGTGGTGATGGTTCGAATCCATCCGGGCCAACTGCTCTGAAGTCTTGCGGTTTCATGGACCCGTCGGGGTCGGCGGCAGGCGGGGCCGATCATTGACGCGCTTCCGGCCGAGACGTAACTTTGCGGGCTGTCGCATTCGATGAAGCCGGGGGTGGTACGGCCGCCGCCCCCTGCGTTTCCGGTTCCACGGGTCACACGTTCGATCTCCATGGCAGACCAGTCGGGTCACGGTCCGATGCTCATCCTGGGCGGTCGAGCCAATCGACCCCTCGCAACCGAAGTCGGTGAGATCCTCGGACGTTCCGTGGACAGCGTGACGATCCGTGATTTCGCCGACGGCGAGATCTTCGTCCGCATCGACCGCAACGCCCGCGGGCGCGACGTCTTCATCATCCAGCCGACCTCCGCGCCCGCCGAGAACACGATGGAGCTGCTCCTGCTCATCGATGCCGCGCGCCGGGCGTCGGCGGCCCGCGTCACGGCGGTCGTCCCCTACTTCGGCTATGCGCGCCAGGACCGGAAGGACCAGCCCCGGGTGGCCATCGGTGCCAAGCTGATGGCCAACATGCTGGTCGCGGCGGGGGCCGATCGGGTGGTCTCGATCGACTTCCACCAGCACCAGATCCAGGGCTTCTTCGACATCCCGGTCGACCACCTCTACGCCGCGCCGGTCTTCACCCGCTACTTCCGCGAGAAAGGGATCGATGACCTGGTCGTCGTCGCCCCCGATGTGGGTTCGGCGAAGATGGCCCGCGGCTACGCGAAGCGGCTGAAGGCCACCTTCGCGATCATCGACAAGCGGCGCCCGGCCCCCAACGTGGCCGAAGTGCTCCATGTGGTCGGCGAGGTCGCCGGGCGGAACTGCCTCCTCACCGACGACATGGTCGACACCGGCGGCACGCTGGCCAACGCCGTACGCGCCCTGAAGGAGCGGGGGGCAAAGGCGGTCTACGCCGCGGCGACGCACGCCCTCCTTTCCGGGCCGGCGGTGGAGCGACTGGCCGCTGCCCCCCTCGAGGAGTTCGTGGTGACCAACACGATCCACATTCCCGAGGATCGGCGTTTTGCCAACCTCAAGGTGCTATCGGTTGCTCCGCTCCTCGCCAACGCGATCGACTACATTCACTCCAACGAGTCCGTCAGCCAGCTCTTCGAGCTCGAAGACTGACCCCCTCCGACCCGGCATACCCCGGCAGGAACGAACCATGAGCATTCAAGCCACCCTGAAGGCCGAGAAGCGCGACGCCACGGGGAAGGGCGTCGCCCGGAAGCTCCGGGCCGACGGTCGAATCCCCGCCGTCGTCTACGGACAAGGCGACGAGGCGATCGCCATCACCCTCGACGCGCAGGCGACCTTCCACCTCTTCAGCAACATCTCGGTCGAGAACACCATCGTCGAACTCGATGTGGAGGGGGAGGGCTCGTTCTCCACGCTCGTGCGCGAGGTGCAGACGCATCCGTATCGCCCCGACCTGATGCACGTCGACTTCTACCTCCTCCAGAAGGGGGTGAAGGTCGAGGTGGAGATCCCCGTGGTTCTCGTCGGGACGCCGGCAGGGGTGAAGGCAGGAGGCGTGCTCCAGCAGGTGATCCACGAGGTCCCGGTCTCGGTGATCCCCTCGAGGATCCCGGAGAGCTTCGAACTCGACGTCTCGGCGCTCGAGGTGGGTGAGGTGCTCGATGTCTCGGCGATCGAGATGCCCGACGATGTCGACGTGGGCATCGACCTCGACCGGACGGTGTGCACCGTCGTCCTGCCGCGCGCCGAGGAAGTGGACGACGACGACGAGGCAGACGACGTCGAGGAGCCGGAAGTGATCGGCGTCGAGAGAGCCGACGAGGACGACGAGGAGTAGCGGCCATCGTCGACGCGGTCGTGGTGGGACTGGGCAATCCCGGCCCGCGGTACGACGCCACCCGCCACAATGTGGGGTGGTGGGTCGTGGACCGGCTCGCCCACGATTGGGGCTTCGGCTACTTCGAGAGCTTCGACACCCATCTGGCCGCGCGGGGATCGGTGGACGGCCGCACCGTCGAGCTCCGGAAGCCCACGCGATACATGAACCGGAGCGGACTCGCCCTCGTCGACCTCCGCGACCACGAGAACTTCGATCCGACCGCGGACCTCCTGGTCGTCGTCGACGACGCGGCCCTCGACGTCGGGCGGGTCCGCTTCCGGCCCGGCGGAGGGGCAGGGGGGCACAACGGACTGCGCTCGGTGGCGGAAGTGCTCGGCACCAACCACTATCCGAGACTCCGCCTCGGGGTGGGGCGTTGCCCCGACGACGTCGATCTGGCTGATTGGGTGCTGGCTCCGATGGCACCCGCCGACGAGGAACAGGTCGCGGCGCTTCTCCCCGACCTCACCGGAGCGGTGGAGTTATGGCTGTCGGAAGGGACCGAGGCGGCGATGAACCGCTTCAACCGGTAGGAACCGGCCTCCGGGCTGGTGGACGCGGGGAGCACGAGTTCCCCATGACACGAACCGCACCGAGGAAACGAGTCATCTCATGACCGACTTCGTGGCAATGACCAA
>CAYORZ010000222.1:0-243 GCA_964406485.1 uncultured Gemmatimonadaceae bacterium
GCGGCTCTTTCTCGGACCCCGGGTCGAGCGGGTGCTCGGCGGCGCCCCCTGCCCCGTCCTGATCCTGAACGGGTTGTAGCGCCCGCGAGGGCCTGCGTCGCGCTCCTCCGGAAATGCAGGAGGGGCGCCGGCGTACGGTTCCGGGACCTCGCGCGGTCCGCCGCCTCCCAACCCCGCTCCAACCCAGACCCCCGCACCGACCCCGGGACACCAACCCAGAGTCCACCCCCCCCACCCCCCCAG
>CAYORZ010000222.1:253-3921 GCA_964406485.1 uncultured Gemmatimonadaceae bacterium
CTCTGACCAGACGCGTGCACAGCACCCTCGAGTCCTCCACCCCCTCCGCCCCTGTCGACTTCTCTGCTGCCGCCGACCTCGCCGAGCGCCTAGACGCCGAAGTGGGGCGGGTCATCATCGGCCAGCACGAGGTGCGTCGCGAGATCCTCCTCTGCCTTCTGGCCGGCGGCCACTGCCTCCTGCGCGGGGTCCCCGGACTCGCCAAGACGCTCCTGATCCGCACCCTGGCCGAGGCGGTCCAGCTTCGCTTCAGCCGCATCCAGTTCACCCCCGACCTCATGCCCTCCGACATCCTGGGCACCGAGGTGATCGAACAGGATCCCGACACCGGACGACGGAGCGTGCGCTTCATCCGGGGACCGGTCTTTGCCAACATCATCCTGGCCGACGAGATCAACCGGACTCCGCCCAAGACGCAGGCCGCGCTCCTGGAAGCGATGCAGGAGTACCAGGTGACGGTGGGGGGGGTGCGCCACCCCCTCGAGCGGCCCCTCTTCGTCCGGGCCACCGAGAACCCCATCGAACAGGAGGGCACCCACCCCCTCCCCGAGGCGCAGCTCGACCGCTTCATGATGAATGTGGTGATCGACTACCCGGCGCTCGACGAGGAACGCCGGATTCTCGCCACGACGACGGGGGCGGCGTCGGAATCGGTGCGGGCGGTGGCCACGGGGGAGGACCTCGAAGCGGCCCGCGCGCTCGTCCGGGCGCTTCCGGTAGCCGACAACGTGGTCGACTTCGCCCTCCGGCTGGTGCGGGCGACCCGCCCCGCCGACCCCTCCGCACCGGAGGCCGTCACCCGGTGGATCCAGTGGGGCGCCGGGCCGCGGGCCGGACAGTCGCTCCTCCTGGGGGCCCGCGCCCTCGCGCTCCTCGAGGGCCGCAAGGTGCCCGAGCCCGCCGATGTGGCCCGGATCGCCGCCCCCGTGCTCCGTCACCGGATCCTGGTGAACTTCCACGCAGAAGCCGAAGGGGTGGACGCCGATCAGGTGGTGACCGCCCTCCTGGACGCCGTCCGGCCTCGCTGACCTCGGTGCCGTACGCTCCCTCGCGGGGCTCCTCCCGCAGCGGACCTCTCCCGGAGCCGGCTCTCTCGGCCGAGGTCGTCACCGCCCTGGCCGACCTCGAGCTGGCGGCGCGCCTCGTGGTCGAGGGAGCCATGGCGGGGCGACACCGCAGCCTGCGGCAGGGACTCTCGACCGAATTCGCGGAGCACCGCCCCTACCGCCCCGGTGACGCGCTCAAGCACGTCGACTGGAAGCTGCTCGCCCGCACCGACCGCCTCTACACCCGGCGGTACCGCGACGCCACCAACCTCGATGCCCTCGTCGTCGTCGACACGAGCGCCTCGATGAGCTTTCCGCAGTGGGACTCCGGGGCGGGGCCGGCCTCGCCGTCCCGCTTCCGCTACGCCCGGCTTCTCGCCGCCGCCCTCTCCTGGCTGGCCATCACCCGCGGCGAGAGCGCGGGACTCCTGGCGGGGAGCGGGCCGGAAGCCACCTGGCTCCCCCCCCGGACCGGTCGGCGGCAGCTGCGGGCGCTGCTCGGGCGCATCGACGGCCTCCAGCCGCGCGCCGAGGGAGCCCCCCCCTGGGACGGCCCCGGAGCGATCGACACGGCGGCGATGCGGCTCCGGCGCCGGGGACTCCTGGTGGTGATCTCCGACCTCTACGACGACGAAGACGCCACCCTCGCGGCCCTCCGGCGCGCCGCGATCCGCGGGCACGACACCGCCGTCTTCCAGCTGACCTCGCGCGACGAGCGCACCTTCCCGTGGCGGGGGACCTTCCGCTTTCGCGACGTCGAGACCGGCCGGACCCGCCTGGTCGACGCGGGCGAGGTCGCCGAGCGTCACCGGACGGCCCTGGCGGCCTTCCACACCCGCTGCGCCGACCAGGCGGGGCGTCTCGGGATCCACCTCGTGCAGGCGGACACCGACGCCCCCCCGGCCGACACCCTCCGGCGCTTTCTCCTGGCCCGGGACCGCTGAGCGACCATGGGTTTCACGACTCCGGCCGCCTGGCTCGGGCTGCTCCTCCTCGCCCTCCCCCTCGCCGTGCACATGCTCGTGCGCGACCGGGCGCGGGACCTCCCCTTCCCCACCCTCCGCTTCATCGACGGGGCGCAGCCGGTGGCGATCCGCCGGAGCCGACCCGACGAGGTGGGCCTGCTTCTCCTCCGGCTGGCGCTCCTCGCGCTCGCCGTCGTCGCGCTCGCCCGCCCCTTCGTCCGCGCCGACGCCGCGGGGGCCGGGGTCACCGACGACGGACGGAGGCCGGCGGGGGCGGTCGCCGCGCAGGTGGTGCTGATCGACGAGGGCGTCCGGGCGGAGGCAACGCCGGACGCCTTCGAGCGCGCCCGGGCGGCCGCCGAGGGCAGCGGGGCGGCCGAGAGCCGGACGGTGGGGTTCGGCGGGCTCACCCACTTCCCGCTCGACGCCGCCCTCGAGGGTGCCTTCGCCTGGCTCGAGACGCGCCCGCTTCCGCACGAGGTGGTGGTGATCTCGGACTTCCGGTCGGCCCTCCCGCTCCCCTCGCTCCCGCCTCCCGCGGGGGTGAGCGTGCGGGCGGTGCCGCTCGAGGGGGGGTCGGGATCAGCGCCGGTCGAAGGGGGCCCGCAGCCGAGCCCGGACAGGGGCGCTCCGGCACCGATGATCCTCGACGGCGTCCCCCGCCCCGCCCTCGAGTCCCTGGCCGTGGCGCTTGCCGCCGCCGGAGGGGCGCTCCCCGCCGGACCCCTTCCCTTCCGGCTCCACTTCGAGGGAGAGGCGCCCGACACCGGGGCGGCGCCATCGGAGCCCTCCGGCACCGACGCGGCCGCCGCCCTCCTCGCCCTCCGGAGCGATCGTCTCCTGGCGGCGGCCGCACAGGCCGGGGGTGGCCGGGCGGCCGAGGCCGGTCCCGGCGCCGAACCCGCGAGCGCCTCGTTCGCGGACGACGGATTGCCCTCGCGCGCCGCGCTCGCCCGTACCGGAGAGGGCCACCCGCGCATCACGGCCGGGATGGCCCCCGGGGGCGGCGTCTCGATCGACGTCGCCGACGCCCCGGGGTCGCTCCTCTCGGCGGCGCTCCTCACCGCGCTGGGGCGCGCCGTTCCCGCTGCCCCGCTCGTGGGGGAGTCGGCGGGCGGAGGGCTCGCCCCCTTCGAACGGTGGGCGGCCCGGGGCGAGGCCGGCGAGCCACCCCCGGGCTCCCCGCCCACCGCAGGCGACACCCCGCCGGCACCTCAGACCCCGCCTTCCTCCACCCTCGCGCGGAGCGCGTGGCTGGCCGTCCTCCTTCTTCTCGGGGCGGAAGCCGTCGTCCGCCGCCGCGTCCAGGTGCGTCGTGGCTGACGGCGCCCGCACCGCGCTCGCGACCGGACTCGACCGGATCGCCCGCCGGCTCACCACCGCCCGCCTCCTGCGCGGGGTCGCCGGCGGCGCCCTGGCGGCCGTCGCCGTCGTGGCGGGGGCCCGGATCGTGGGGACTCCCCTCCCGGCCGCTGCCCTGGCGGCGATCGCCCTCGTCTGCGGGGGGGGTGGGGGCGGGGTGGCCCTCCTCCGGGGGCGGCAGGCCGGCGGAACGCGGCGGGCAGCCGCGCTCCGGGTCGAGGAACACGCCCCCGACGCACGCAACCTCGTGCGCACCGCCGAGGAACTCCTCGGCCGCCCGGACGCCCACTCCGCC
>CAYORZ010000223.1:0-3914 GCA_964406485.1 uncultured Gemmatimonadaceae bacterium
CCCCGCCCCCGCCGGGGCGTCGACCGGGGCGCGCGGCTCGAGCAGCCGTCCCGCGAGCGGCACGAGGATCGCGGTGCCCATCAGGAGGAGGGCGAGTCCCACCGGGGTGAAGTCGAAGAAGTGGAAGGGCTCGAAGCCCGCCGCTGCCAGCTGCTGCGAGACGATGATGTTGGGCGGGGTCGCGATCAGGGTGAGCGTCCCGCCCAGGAGCGCCGCCACGGCCATCGGCATCAGGAGGAGCGAGGGACTGATGCGTGCATTGCGCGCCAGCGCGGCCGCGACGGGGAGCATGAGGGCGACCGTACCGGTGGTGCTGACGAAGGCCGAAATCAGCGCGGTACCGGCCATCAGCACGGCGGTCAGCCGCTTCTGCCCGCTCCCGGCGATGCGACCGATCGCGCGTCCGAAACGCTCGGCGAGGCCGGTGTGGACCATCGCCGTCCCCACCACGAAGAGGGCAGCGATGGTGAGGACGGCGGTGTCCGAAAAGCCCGCCAGCCCTTCGGCCGGCGTGAGGATCCCCGTGACGAGAAGCGAGAGGAGGGCGAGGAGCGCGACCAGGTCGAGTCGCAGACGATCGCTGATGAAGAGCGCGATCGTCACCCCCAGGATCACGAAGACCAGCAGCGTCTCGCCTGACATGGTAGCGCGGCCGCTAGCGCCTCGTCTGCTCCACCCGGATCCCGTGCGTGGCCAGCTCTTCGATGTAGGCCTCGGCAGGCATCGCCTCGTCGGGGGTCGTCACCCCGTGGCGACTCACCCGGCCGTCGACCTGCATGAGCGCGGTGATCGCGAGGGAATAGCCGGTGGTGCGCATCATGGCGGTGACGTCATGGTCGGCGTCGTGGTAGTCGAGCAGGTCGTACTGCACGACCCCCTGCACCCCCTCCTTCACGCCTTCGACCTCGACCCGGACCGCGACCAGGTCGCGCCCCCGGCGCTTGCGGAGGCGGGGCGAGACGACACGGATGAAGTAGTCGCGCGGCACCACCGACGCGCCATCGATCTCGATCGGCTCGAGATCCAGGAGCCCCAGCTCACGCACCGCCTCCATGATGCGGGCGTGCCCCGGGTAGCGCAGCGTCTTGTACTCCATGTGCGGGATCCGGCCCCGGTAGCGCCACGGCATGGTCGAGATTCCGCCGGCCGTGTGGAAGGCCTCGAGCGTTCCCACCGGCTCGGGAAAGTCCACGGACTCGACCTCCGACAGCGCCATCTTCTCGACCAGCTCCCCCCCCTCGAGGACCACCGACATCGTCGTGTAGTAGTCGAGCACCCCCTCCATCGAGTAGACGATCTGGTAGTTGAGGGGGGGCTCGGGGTCCTGCGGGAGTCCTCCGACGCGAATCCTCACCGAGGCGGTCTCGTCGAAGTGGTCGATTCCGGCCTGGGCCAGGATGTTGACCATGCCGGGGGCCAGCCCGCAGTCGGGCATGATCGAGACGCCCCGGCGTTCCGCTTCGTCGTGGAGGGCCCGCTGCTGCTCGACGATCTCGGTATTGCCGCCGAGGTCGCAGTAGTGGACGCCGCTCTCCACGGCGAGCCGGGCCATCTCGAGGTTGAAGTAGTAGGGGAGCGCACAGACGACCGCGTCGACCCCGCCCATGAGGGCGCGCACCGCATCGTGATCCCGGGCATCGAGGGAGCGCAGTTCGAGCTTGCCCCCCACGAAGGGCTGCAGGAACGAGCGCGGCGAATCGACCGACTGATCGGCGAGAATCACGTGCGCGACGGCGTCGCGCCGCACCAGATCGAAGGCTGCGGCCGAGCCCTGCGCCCCACCGCCCAGAACGAGGAACTTCATGGTCTAATCTCCCAGCAGGTCCAACTGGCCTGCGCCGTCGCTGGACGTTGGAGTCACGGGTTCCGGGGACTCCGCAGCGGCGCCCCCGGCATCATGGTCATCGATGGGCCGAGCGTCGGCATCCGGGGCGTCATCGTCGTGCGCGCCCCCCTCGGCCTCGGGTCGTCCGCCTGCGGTGCGCGTCACCTCGACCACCCGGTCGCCCGCGGGCACCGCGACCAGACGCTTGCCCTGCGTGCGCCGCCCCTGGAGGGGCACGTCGGTGGCCGAGACGGTGAAGGTTCGCCCCCCGGCAGTGATCAGCATGACCGCGTCGTGGTCTGCCACCTCGAGGGCGGCCACCACCGGCGCCGCCTTTCCGCTCGACGGCACGAAGAGGGTGCCGAGTCCGCCGCGCTTCTGCAACGGGAACTCCTGGGCCGCCGTGCGCTTGCCGAAGCCGTCGTCGCTCACCGTGAGCACGGCGGCGTCACGCCGCAGCGTGAGCACGCCCACCACCTCGTCGCCGTCGTCGAGCCCGATCCCCTTCACCCCCTGCGCCGTGCGCCCCTGCACCGGCACGTCGGTCTCGGCGAAGCGGATCGCCCGTCCCCCGCGGCTGAAGAGCATGACCTCGGTGGTGTCGTCGCCCAGCGTGACCTCGATGATGCGGTCGCCGTCGCGCACCCCGGCGGCGATCAGTCCGGTGCTGCGCGGATTCGAGAACTCGGTGAGGGCGGTGCGCTTCACCTGCCCCCCCGCGCTCATGAAGAGCAACGTCTGCCCCTCCGCCTCGAGGTCGCTCACGGGGACCATCGCGACGATGCGGTCGTTGCGTTCGGCGGCGGGGAGCAGCGAGTAGAGCGACTGCCCCCGACTCGACCGCCCGCTCTCGGGGAGGTCGAGCACGGGAAGGAAGTGGCACATTCCCCCTTCGGTGAAGGCGAGGATCCACCCCTGGGTGCGGGCCACGAAGAGGCGCTCGATGTAGTCGTCGGGGTACTTCTCCATCCCGGCCAGCGCCTTCCCCGACGACACCCGGCGGCGGTAGAGGTGCATCGGCATCCGCTTGACGAAGCCCTCGTGGCTCACGGTGACGACGACGTCCTCGTCGGCGAGTTCCTCGCGCACTTCGGCCTCGTCTTCGTCGGCGTCGCGCAGGACCCGCGTGCGGCGGTCGTCGCCGTACGCCTCGACCACGGCGGCGAGTTCCTCGAGCACCACCTCGAGCTGCCGCTCCTCGCTGTCGAGAATGTGCCGGAGGTCGGTGATCGTCGCCCGCAGCTCCTCGAGGCGGGTGCGAAGCGCGCTCCCCTCCAACCGGGTGAGGCGCGCCAGCCTCATGTCGAGGATGGCCCCGGCCTGGAGCTCGTCGAGCCCGAAGCGATCCTGAAGACGGTCGCTCGCTTCCGGCCGGTTCATCGACCCCCGGATGATGCGCACCACCTCGTCGATGTGCTCCAGTGCGACCAGGAGTCCCTCGACGATGTGCCGCTCTGCCTCGGCCTTCTCGAGCAGGTGGCGGCTCCGGCGCACCACCACGTCGATCCGGTGGTCGCGGTAGTGCTCCAGAAGCTGCTTGAGGTCGAACTCCCGCGGCTGCCCCCGGTCGAGGGCGAGCATGATCGCGCCAAAGGTGGCCTGCAGCGAGGTCCGCTTGAAGAGGTGGTGCAGCACCGGCTGCGCCTGCGCCCCCCGCTTCAGCTCGATGACGAGACGGATCCCGTCGCGGTCCGACTCGTCGCGCACGTCGCTCACCTCGTCGAGCTGTCCCTTGCGGGCGAGCGCCACCATCTGCTCGACGATCCTGGACTTCGTCACCCCGTAGGGGATCTCGGTGACGACGAGCTGCTCCTTCCCGCCCCGAAGCGCCTCCTTGACGACCCGCGCCCGCATCACGATCCGCCCCCGCCCGGTGCGGTACATGTCGGCGATCCCTTCGTCGCCGACGATGAAGGCGCCCGTCGGGAAGTCGGGACCCTTCACATGACGCATCAGGTCATCGACGGTGCACTCCGGATCGACGGCGAGCTGCCGGATGCCGGCGGCCACCTCGCGCAGGTTGTGCGGAGGGATGTTGGTGGCCATGCCGACCGCGATGCCGCTCGAGCCGTTGACCAGCAGGTTGGGG
>CAYORZ010000224.1:0-2428 GCA_964406485.1 uncultured Gemmatimonadaceae bacterium
CACAGTCCCCAGACCGAGAAGCTCGCGATGAAGAAGTAGTCCCGTTCACGCACCTCGTGGGCGAGGTAGTCGTTCATCGGGTCGGGGATCGTGTAGCCGTACTTGAAGTTGAGGTAGTAGACCAGACCGATGGAGAGCGTGCCGAAGAGGGTCGCCACGTACCAGAAACTCGTCCGCTCGCGGCGGTGGTGCTCGATCGCCCCCCACACCCCGAGGGCCGTGAAGAGGAGGGTGAAGAGGGTACGCGTCGGGGGGAAGAGCGGGTTCTCGCCGTCGACCGAGCGTGCCCACTGCCAGTCGAAGTACTGGAGGTAGTTGAGATACTGCGAGTGGAGCGGGGCGAGGCGCGGGTTGAGGGGAGGCTTGTCGTACTGTTCGCGGTTGAGCGCCGCGTTGAGGGGCTCGCACCCCGCCCTCCCGTAGGTGGCGATGGAGGTCAGCGCCGACGAGAGCGTCTCGCACTCCGGAGCCGCCTCGTTGATGACCGGGTCGAGGTTGGCCCGCAGCGGGAGCATCAGGTGGATCGAGAGGCCCAGGAGGACGGCGATCACCACCGGGGGGTAGAGCTTCCAGTTCAGGAGCGCCCTCGGGTGCACGCGGAGGATCACGACGCCGATCGCGGGGGCCGCGAGGAAGGCCATCAGGTGGTTCCCCACGCTCAGCGCCAGGATGAAGGCCATGAGCACGAGGAGGTTGTCGTCCTTCCCCTGCCCGAGCCGTTCCTGCCACCGCAACACCAGCCACGAAAGGAGGGCGATGGTGAGGAGCGAGACGGTGTAGACCTTCTCGTTGACGTTGGACTGGTTCCAGACGGTGAAGGCCGTCGCGCTCACCAGGACGGCGGTCGCCGCTCCGACGAGGCGGAAGGTCCGGCTCGGCGAGAACGCCCGCAGCACGTGGTGCAGGACCAGGAACCAGAGGGCGTGCGCCGACGCACTCATGAAGGCGCTGAAGAGGTTGATGCGCACCGCCACCGAGAGTCCGGTCGGTTCCAGGAGCACCGACCAGGCGCGGGAGAGGACCACGAAGAGAGGGTTCCCCGGCGGGTGCGGAATCCCGAGGATGTGGCCGGTGGCGATGTACTCGCTCGTGTCCCAGAACGCGGTGGTCGGCGCCAGGGTGATGGCGTAGAGCACGAAGACCCCGAGCCCGACCAGGGCGGCGTGGAGGTAGGGCGGACGAAGATCGTCGCTCGAGGGGGGCGACGGGGTGCCCTTCGTCATCTCGGCGTAGGTCGGAGCGGCGGGTCGGTTCATGGACCGTCCAGGTTGAGACGAGGCCTTTCGGTGATCACACACCCCATGCCCCCGGTCGGGCGGGCACCGGCCGGCCGCGACGGACTGCGCAGGGATCCACGACGAGCCAATCTCGACCGTGGGGGGGATGCAGACAACCGCGGGACGGCAGACGCTGGCGGTGACGGCGATTCGCCACCATGCTGAAGGGCGTCTTTCGTTCACCGTTTCCACGAGGCTGCCGGTCCCATGCCCATCCGCCGTCCCTCCGTCCTCGTCGTCCTTTCCGTCGTCTTCCTGGCGGCGATCCCTGCCGCGCTCGCCGCCCAGGACGATGTTCCGGGGTGGGCCCGTTCGGTGCCCGTCCTCGACGAACTGGTGGCCTTCGAGCGGGGGCAGTCCGAGATGCGGGTGGCGGTCGATCGCTACGCCGAGGACCGCGCCGCCCTTCAAAGGCGGTATGACGTGGCGTACTCGCCGGTGCGGCGGGAGCGGATGCGCGCCTTCCACGAGGGGTGGCTCCGCAGCCTCCAGGCGGTGGACTTCGACGGTCTCAACCATGAGGGCCAGATCGACTACGTCCTCCTCCGCAACCGCATCGACTTCGAGCTGGCCATGCTCGACCAGGAGGCGGTGGCGCTGGCCGAGATGGAGCCCCTGGTGCCCTACGGCGTGGGACTCGGGCGCCTCCAGGAGGCACGCCGCGACCGTCTCGATGTCGACGCGCGCGAGGTCGCCGACACCCTGCACGCCGCCGCCGACCGGATCGAGCGGCTCATCGCCGACCTCCGCGCCGACCGGGGACCGCAGGAAGTGAAGGGGGTCGTCGCCGAGCGGGCGGTGCAATGGATCGGGCAGCTGCGCCGGACGCTGCGGGGGTGGCACGACTTCCACGCCGGCTACGACCCCCTCTTCACGTGGTGGGTGGCCCAGCCGTGGGAACGCCTCGACGGCCTCCTCGACCGCCACGCGGCGGCGATCCGGACCCGGTACGTGGGCGACGCCGACGACGGACCGGTGATTGGTGACCCCATCGGCGAGGAGGGGCTGCGCGCCCACCTGGCTCACGAGATGATCCCCTACACCGCCGAGGAATTGATCGCGATCGCCGAAGAGGAATTCGCCTGGATGGAAGAGGCCCTCGTCGAGGCGGCGCGCGAGATGGGGTACGGCGACGACTGACGTGCCGCCCA